>DASUPO010000001.1:0-37407 GCA_036281075.1 Actinomycetota bacterium
GACGGTCGCCGCCCTCGTCCACGATCACAGCCCCGAGGCGCACCTCCGGGTGACGGAGCTGCGCCATCGCCTGGCGGGGATCCCGTTCCACGGAGCGCTGAAGCAGGTGCTCGTGGATCGAGGGGTCCTGGAGCACGGGGACGTCCGTCCGCCGCTCCGCGGCCTGACCCTCGAAGAGCGCACCGTGGTTTCCGCGCTCGGTTGACGGGTGGCTCAGGCGGTCGGCGGAACCTCGACCAACCGGCCGTCCTGATCCGCGAAGTCCCAGACGTCGATCAGCGGAGGCTCGATCCCGAGCGTCGTCAGGATCGTGCAGATCTGACTCCGATGGTCGGTCCCGTGGTGCACGACCTGCGCCAGCCGGATCCCGAGCGGCGCGTGCGTCTCCGAGCCGTCGTCGCGGTGTCGGACGACGATCCGATCCGGATCGAGGTCGCTGGCGAGCAACGACACGTACTCGGGGCCGTACGACTCCATCAGCGATCGGAGCTCCGGAAGCTGCATCCGCTCCTCGTCGATCGGCTGCACCGTGCCGCCGGTCATCGCGAACAGGTAGCTGGAGTCCGCCGCTACGATGTGGCGGAGCGAGTCGAGGATCGTGCCGTACGTGCCCGGTGACGTCGCCTCGAGCTGCGCGCGATCCAGCCCGGCACACACGTCCATCACCCGCAGCGTCGCCCAGACGTGGTGCGCGAACGCGTCGTCCAAGAGGGTCTTCGTCATGGACCGGATGGTAGCCGCGCTAGTCGCGGCCGGCTTCCCGCCAGGCGCCGTAGCCACCCTCGAGGTTGACCACGGGCCCGACGCCGGCGCGTTCGAGGATCGATGCGGCGGTGGTCGATCGCATCCCCGACGAGCAGTAGACGAGCAGCGGACGGCCGCCCGGCAGCTCGCTCGTCCGCTGCGGGAGGTCGCCCAGCGGGATCGCGACCGACCCCGCGACCCGGCCGCGCTCGAGCTCGTCCGGCTCTCGGACGTCGAGGGGCTGGGCGCCCGTCTCCAGCCAGGGCACCGCGTCCTCCGAGAGGATGCCGGGGAGCGATCGCACCGGGAGCCCGGCCGCGCGCCACGCCTCGATCCCGCCGTCCAGGTACCCCGCGAACCGCTCGAGGCCGACCAGCAGGCAGGCGTCCACGACCTCGTCGGGGGACACGCCGTCGAGCACGAACAGGAGCTTCGCCTCCGGTGGGACGAGCCAGCCGATCCACGTCGGGAAGCTGTCGCGGAACGGGATCGCGAGCGCGCCCTGCCCGTGCCCCTCGGCGTACGCGTCCTTGTCGCGGACGTCGACGACCACCGCGTCGGGCTCGGAGGCGGCGGCGGCGAACGCCTTCGCGTCCAGCGGGCGGGGCGGCACGATGTCGGATCGGAGCCGTGGCCCCGACCAGTTCATCTCGCGCATCCGAGCGAAGTACGCCGGCGTTCGCGGGAACGTCGCCGGCCAGCCGTGGATGAACGCCTCCTCGGTCATCGCGAGCAGCGGGTTCGTCGCGCGCTCGGCCCCGAGCGTCGAGGTGTGCTCGGATCCACTCGTCCCCGTCGAGCAGAACGACCCCGCGCCATGCGTCGGCATCAACAGCGTCTCGTCGGGAAGGTCCTCGAACGAGTGCTGCAGCGTCTCGTACGCGTCCTCGGTCATGCGCTCCGTGAGCTCCGGTCCGGCCAGGTCCGTCCTCGCGGCGCCACCCACGATCAACGCGCCGCCGCTGAACAGGATCGGCGCGTCATCGCCGTCGCGCCGGAATACGTAGGACACGTGTTCCGGCGCGTGCCCCGGGGACGCCAGCACCTCGACCTCGACGTCGTCGAGGTCGAATCGCTCGCCGGGACCCACCGGCCGGTGGGGGAACGAGACGCCCGCCTCCGCCGGCTCGTGGAGCTCCGCGCCCGTGACGGCCCGCAGGTCGTGGGCGCCGGACACGAAGTCCGCGTGCAGATGAGTATCGAGGACGCCCGTCACCTCCACCTCGGCCTCCTCGGCCGCGATGAGGTAGCGACGGAACCGCCGGTCGGGATCGATCAGGACGGCGCGGGTGTCGCCGGTGCGCACCAGGTACGAGCCGTTCCCCAACCCCTCGTCGCGGAAGAGCCGCACGTCCATCGGGCGAGGCTATCGCCCGGGTGGCTCCTCCACCGCGGGCGTCTCCTCGCGGTCGAAGCGAACGAACGAGAATCGGCCGTCGGGCTCGAGCACGCCGTAGCGGATCTCTGTGACGTCGGCGATGCCCTGCTGCCGCGCCTCCCCGACCACCTCCTCGTCGGAGAGCCGTTCCACGCGCATCGTCTCGGGCAGCAACCGACCGTCGGCGACGATGATCACCGGCATCCCCTCGATCACCTTGGCCGATCGCTTCCAGCGGAAGCCGAGGTACGACATCCCGACGACGAGCAACGCGATCGTGCCGGTCGCGAGGACGGCGCCGGTCACCGACATGTCCTCCTGTGTCACGCCCTGCTGGACGAGGTCCCCGATCACCACCACCAACACGAGGTCGAACGCGGAGAGCTGGGTCAGCTCCTTCTTCCCGATCACGCGCATCAGGACCCAGAGGAACGCGAACACAGCGACGGCGCGCAGAACGATCTCCATCAGGGCATCACCACCGTGGTGTAGTCGACGCGGACGATCTGCCGGCCGTCGATCTCGAGAGCGGTCGACGCCGCCGCCAGGCCCAGGGTGAAGGCAGGCGTCGCCCGGCCGTCGAACCGCACGACCAATCGGTCCCCCTCGATCCCCTCGAAGGTCCAGAGGACGACGTCACCTCGCGACGTCGTCGAGGTGGGCTCCGGGTAGAACTGGTTGAAGTCGAAGCGGTCGAAGTAGTCGGCGCTCATCGCGAGCGTGATGGGCCCGTCGAAACCGCCCGGGCGCGTCACCTCCACCTTCCAGGGCGAGGCGAGGCCGGGGCGCGTGACACGCGCGTACTCGATCGCCAGCCGGTACCCCTCGGCCTCCGCCGAGACGACGTCGTGGCGCACGCCCAGGAGGTTCAGCAGACCGGCGAGCACGACGATCGCGAGGGCGACGAGGCCGACCCGCCGGTACGTGCGCGCGTGGGTCAGCTCGCCGAGCGTGGCGTCCCGAGGACGGGTGCTCGTCGAGCTCACGCTAGGAACCGGCGGCGGCCTTCTGCCGCTCCTCCTCTTGGAGCACGCGCCGCAGGACCTTCCCGATCAAGGTCTCGGGGAGCTCGTCGCGGAACTCCCATTCCTTGGGCGCGCGGTACCCGGTGAGCCCCTGCGCCGGGTCGCGGCACCAGGCCGCCAGCTCCTCCCCGGTCAGGGTCTCTCCGTCCTTGGCCACCACGTACGCCTTGACACGCTCCCCGGTGGTGTCGTCGGGGAGCCCCACGACGCAGGCCTTCAGCACCTTGGGGTGGCGGTAGATCACGGCCTCGACCTCGGTCGGGTACACGTTGAACCCCGACACGATGATCATGTCCTTCATCCGGTCGACGATCTGGAAGAACCCCTCGTCGTCCATCACCGCGATGTCGCCGGTGTGGAGCCAGTCGCCGCGGATCATCTCCGCCGTCGCCTCGGGCTTGTTCCAATAGCCGAGCATGACTTGAGGCCCCTTGATGCAGAGCTCGCCGCGCTCCCCGGCGGGGACCTCGGTGTCGGGATCGTCGAGTGAGACGAGCCGGCAGTCCGTGTCCGGGATCGGCAGGCCGATCGTGCCGTGCTTCGGCTCGTCGAACGGGTTCACGTGCGTGACCGGCGAGGTCTCGGTCAGGCCGTACCCCTCGACGAGGTTCGCCCCGTTCGTCACCTCGTGGAACCTCTCGGCGACCGCCCGGGGCAACGGCGCCGCGCCCGAGATGCACGCCTTCACGGACTTCAGGTCGTACTTCGGGGTCTCGGGCGCCTCGTTCAGCGCGACGAACAGTCGCGGCACGCCCGGGAAGAACGTCGGCTTCTCCTTGTCGAGCTCCTTCAGCGCCATCTTCACCTCGAAGCGGGGAAGGAGCACGAGCTTGCCCGCCTGCGCGATCCCGAAGTTCATCGCGACGAGCCCGAACGAGTGGAAGAACGGCAGGATGCACATCACGCCGTCCCGCCCGCGTTCGAAGAAGTTGATGCACGGCACGACCTGGCGGACGTTCGACGTGATGTTGTGGTGCGACAGCATCGCGCCCTTGGAAAGGCCGGTCGTCCCGCCCGTGTAGACCAGCGTCGCCGGGTCGTGCTCCGCGTCGACCTCGGCGACCGGCGGCGGCGTCCCCGCGGCCTTCATCGCCTCTTTCCACCACCGGACCCGGGCGCCCGACGGAACCGGGGGCCACGGCTTGCCTTCGTGCTTCGCCTCCCGCTTGAACTTGAGCGGCGCCAGCACGTTCAGCGGGAACCGCATGTAGTCCGTGATCTTCGTGACCACGACCTCGGCGACGGGACTCTCGTGCTCGACCTCGGTCCACGCCGGGTAGAGCTGATCGAGGATCACCATCACGGAGGGGGTGAAGTCCTTGATCTGGTGGGCGAGCTCGCGCTGGGTGTAGAGCGGGTTGTTGCCGATCGCGATCGCGCCCAGCCGCTGGCACGCGTACCAGGCGATCACGTACTGCGGCGAGTTCGGCAGCAGGAGCCCCACGCGGTCGCCGCGCCCGACGCCCAGTCCCGCGAGGACGGCGCTGAACCGCTCCACCTCTTCCAGGAGCTGGGCGTAGGTCATGTGCTTGCCCAGGAACGCGATCGCGGTCGTGCCCGGGAAGCCGGCGGCCGAGTCGGCCAGGAGGTTGAAGACGCTCTGGCGCGGGAACGGCGCCACGCTCTTGGGGACCCCCTCGCGCCACACCCTGAACCAGGGGCGATGGTCCGTCATGCGCCGCATCATAGGGTGATGGCCGTGCACGCGCAGGGCGCAGCGACCCGAGAGGTGGAGGAGGCGGCTCGGGCCGCGCCCGAAGGCCTCTTCGGGCGCGGCCTCCGCCTGATCGTCTCGTACGTGCGCATGCACCCGCGGCCGTTCCTGGCGGCGGTCTTCGGCGCGGTGCTGTTCGCGATCGGCTCGATCGCGCTCACGACCGCGCTCGGCCGGGCGACCGATGACGTCCTGCAGCCGGCGTTCTCGGGTGGGGTGTCCGCTCGCGCGATCTGGCTGTCCGTGGCCGTCCTGATGGGGTGCGGGTGCCTCCGCGCGGTCGGGATCATGATCCGGCGCTACTACAGCGGCGTCTCCGGCGAGCGCGTGATGGCGACGCTCCGGACGCGGATCGCCGAGCGGTACCGGGCCCTCGCGCTCGCGTACCACCGCGGGACGCCGACCGGCGAGCTGCTCGCGCACATGGAGGCCGACGTGAAGGCGGCCGTGGACGTGTTCTGGCCGGTGCCGTTCGCGACCGGGGTCGTCGTGCTGGTCGTCCTGGCGCTGATCCAGCTGCTCGCCGCCGACGCCTACCTGGCCCTGGTCGCGATGATCCTGTTCCCGACGCTCGCGCTGATGAACCGCAGCTTCGCGAAGCGGATGGAGGGCCCGGCCCGGCGGGCCCAGGAGCGGATCGGAGAGGTCTCGGCCGTGGCCCACGAGTCGATCGACGGGGCGCTGGTCGTGAAGACGCTGGGGCGCGAGCGGGCCGAGACGGAGCGCCTGGCGACCTCGGCCCGGTCCCTGCGCGACGAGCGGATCGAGGCCGGCTACGTCCGGGCGACGTTCGAGGCCGCCCTCGACGCGCTCCCGGCGCTCGCGGCCACGCTCCTGGTGGCGGTCGGCACCTGGCGCGTGGCGGACGGCGCGATCACGCTGGGACAGCTGATCGGCTTCGTCGCGTTGTTCAGCCTCCTGGCGTGGCCGATGCGCTTCATCGGGTGGATCCTCGCGGAGCTGCCGCGAGCGGTGGTCGGGTACGCCCGGCTCGAGAAGGTCTTCGAGGAGCCGGTGACCGTGCTGCCGGCCGAGGACCCGGTGCCGCTCCCCGGCGGAGCGCTGGCCCTCGAGGTCGAGGACGTCCGCCACGTCCTCGACGGGGCGCGCGTCCTCGACGGCGTGACGCTCCGCATCGAGCCGGAGGAGTCCGTCGCGGTCGTCGGCCAGACCGGCGGCGGGAAATCCACGCTCGCCCAGTTGCTGGTCCGGCTCGCCGACCCGGACGACGGCGTCGTCCGGGTCGGCGGGGTGGACCTCCGGCACGCCGAGCCGGCCTCGCTCCGCGGGGCCGTCTCGATCGTGTTCCAGGAGAGCTTCCTGTTCTCCACGACGATCGGGGAGAACGTCGCGCTCGACTCGGAGGCCGACGACGCAGCGGTCGAACGGGCCGCGAGGATCGCGGCCGTCGACCGCTTCGTCCGGACCCTGCCCGAGGGCTTCGAGACCGTCGTCGGCGAGCGTGGCCACACGCTGTCGGGCGGCGAGCGTCAGCGCGTCGCGCTGGCGCGCGCGATCGTCCGCGAGCCGCGCGCGCTGATCCTCGACGATGCGACGTCCTCGGTCGATCCCTCGGTCGAGGCGAGCATCCTGTCGGCGCTCCGCGACGAACTGCACACCACGCTCGTCGTGATCGCGTACCGGCTGTCGACGATCCGCCTCGCCGACCGCGTCGTGTTCCTCGATCGCGGACGGGTCGCGGCGACGGGCACCCACGACGAGCTGATGGCGACCGCGCCCGGCTACGCCGAGATCATCCGAGCCTACGAGCGAGGCGAGCGATGACCACGGTCCCCGAGCTGCTGCCCGTGGACGAGGACTTCGAGGCTCCGGAGGAGCTCCGCGGCTCGTTCGCGGTTCTCCGGCGCGGGATCCGCGAAAGCCCGGAGCTCCGCGCCGGCTTCCTCCTCACCGTCGTGGTCTCGCTCGGCGTCGTCGTGGCCAACCTCACGACGCCGGTGCTGATCCAGCTCGTCCTCGACAACGGCTTCGACGGTGGGTTCCGCCCCCTCTACGTCTCGAGCCTCTGCGCGGCGGCCTTCGCGCTCGTCCTGCTGACGTTCGTCTCGTCGCGGGCCGCGGAGCGCCGCCTGGTGCGCGCCGCCGAGAACGCGATGATGCAGCTGAGGGTCCGAGGGTTCGCGCACATCCACGGTCTGTCGATCTCCGAGCAGTCGGCCGAGAAGCGGGGCGTCTTCGTCGCCCGCGTGACCGCCGACGTGGACGCGATGCAGCAGTTCATGGAGTGGGGCGCGATCGCGTGGATCTGGGCGGCGATCCAGGTCGCGGGCTCGCTCGCGCTGATGCTGTATTTCAGCTGGCAGCTCACGCTCGGGATCATCGGCCTCGTGATCCCGCTGATCCTGATCGTGTGGTCGCTCCAGGGGCGCCTGTCCGCCGCCTACGACGCCGCCCGGACCCGGGTCGGCGAGATGCTGTCCGAGGTCTCGGAGTCCGTGATGGGGGCCGCGGTCGTCCGCGCGTACGGACTGGACGAGCGCACCTTCCACCGGGTCCGCGGAGCGATCGACCGCCGGTACCGGGCGGAGGTCGTCGCCCACTTCCGGGCCGCGACCCTGTTCCCGCTGTCGACCGTCTTCTACGCGATGGCGGTGTCCGTCGTCGTCGTGCTCGGCGCCGGCTTCGGGCCGGGATGGGGCCTCACGTTCGGAAGCGTGACGGCGTTCCTCTTCCTGGCCGACCAGTTCCTGCACGTGTTCACGGACCTTCCCGAGATCTACAGCGAGACGCAGACGGCGATCGCCGGCTGGCGCAAGGTGCTCGCGGTCCTCGATCTCCCCGTCGAGATCGAGGAGCCGCATCCCGGCGTCGACCTGCCCGCCGGCGCGCTGTCGGTCGTCGCGAACGGCGTCGAGTACTCCTACCGCGACGGCGGCCCGGTGTTGCACGGGATCACGCTCGAGGTCCCGTCCGGGGAGCACGTGGCGATCGTGGGCGAGACGGGATGCGGCAAGACCACGTTCGTGAAGCTGATCTCCCGGCTCGCCGATCCGTCCAGCGGATGGATCCGCGTCGGGGACGTCGACCTCCGCGACGTCGCGGCCGGGTCCCGGCACCGATCGGTCCGGATGGTGCCGCAGGACGGCTTCCTGTTCGGCACGACGGTCCGAGACAACGTCCGCGCCGGCCGCGTCGACGCGTCGGACCGAGACATCGAGGGGGCGTTCGAGGACCTGGGGCTCGGCGCGTGGGTCGCGTCGCTCCCGAAGGGCCTGGACACGCCGGTCGGCGAGCGCGGCGAGGCCCTGTCCGTCGGGGAGCGGCAGCTCGTGGCCCTGGCACGGGCTCACATCGCCGACCCCGGGCTCCTGATCCTCGACGAGGCGACCTCGGCCGTGGACCCCGCGACCGAGCGGCGGATCTCGGAGGCGCTGCGAAGGCTCTCCGAGGGGCGGACCACGATCACGGTCGCGCATCGGCTGTCGACGGCGGAGGGCGCGGACCGAGTGTTCGTGTTCGACGCCGGTCGCCTCGTCGAGACCGGGACGCACCGCGAGCTCGTCGACACCGGTGGCACGTACGCGCGTCTGTACGAAAGCTGGCTCGGCAACGTCCGCGTCGGCTGACCGCCGATAGGCTGCCGGACCGATGGCGGACTTCCTCGACGGGCTCCGAGCGAGCGCGGCGGCGGCGCTGTTCCCCGAGGAGGGCGAGCTCCACCTCGACGGCCTCGATGGATCGGTCGAGGTGCTGCGGGATCGCTGGGGCGTCGCGTACGTGTCGGCCGGGTCTCTGGACGACCTGTGGTTCGCGCAGGGCGCGGTTACCGCGGGCGAGCGGCTGTTCCAGGTCGATCTCGCGCTGCGGCAGGCGAACGGACGGCTCTCCGAGCTGTTCGGGGAACGGACGATCGGCGACGACCGGTTCGTCCGCACGGTCGGGATCAACCGCGCCGGCGCGAGGATCGCCGCCGGGTGGGACGAGACCTCGCGGCGGATGTACGCGCGGTTCCGCGCGGGCATCCGCGCTTGGATGGCGTCGATGCCGGCCCTGCCGGTCGAGTACGAGCTGCTCGACGTCGTGCCCGACCTCCCCGACGACGACGCCTCGTGGGCCGCGTGCTGGGCGATGTTCTCGTGGGCCCTGTCGGGGAACTGGGACCTCGAGCTGCTCCGCGCCCATCTCGCGGAGCAGCTCGGCGAGGAGGCGGCCGGCCGCCTCCTGCCGCCGCTCGAGGGATACCCCGCGGCGCCGGCCGCCGTGCGCCTCGCAGGGGACCTACTCCGGGACCTCCCGCGGCCCCCACGGGGCCAGGGCTCGAACGCGTGGGCGATCGCCGGCGCCCGCACCGAGAGCGGGGCACCGCTACTCGCGAACGACCCGCACCTGCTCGTCCAGCAACCGGGAGCCTGGCTCGAGCTCCACCTCCGCGCCCCCGGCTACGAGGCCCGCGGCGTCGCCGCGCCCTTCGCGGCGGGGATCGTCCTGGGGACGACGGCCCACCACGCGTGGGGCGCGACCAACGTCTGCGGTGACGTGCAGGACCTCTACGTCGAGCGCCTCGACGACGACGGAAGGGCGGCCCGATACGGGGACGCGTGGGAGCCGCTGACGGTGCATCGCGAGGAGATCGCCGTCCGGGGCGAGGCGGAGCCGTCGATCCACGAGGTCCTGGAGACCCGGCACGGCCCGCTGCTGGACGCCTACCTCACCGGCAGGCTCCGGCCGGAGAAGCATCCGCTCGAAACCCCGTACGCCCTGCGCTGGGTCGGCGCGGAGCACAGCATCCAGCCGTCGGCGCTCCTCGAGGTGGCGAACGTCACGAGCTTCGAGGGGTTCCGCGCGGCGGCCCGGGCGCTCGAGTGCCCCGGGCAGAACCTCGTGTATGCCGACGTGGACGGCACGATCGGCTACCAATGCACCGGGCTCCATCCGATCCGCCGGGCGGGCGACGGGTCCGTTCCGGTCCCCGGATGGACCGACGAGCACGAGTGGGAGGGGTTCGTGCCCTTCGACGAGCTCCCGTGGGCCATCGATCCCGGTCGTGGCTACCTCGTGACCGCGAACGACCGCGTCCACGCGGAGGACTTCCCGCACCACCTGGGGAACGACTTCCACGCGCCCGACCGGGCGGCGCGGATCAGGACGCTGCTCGAGGACGGCCACGGCCATTCGGTGGCGTCGTGCCGTGCGATCCAGAACGACACGATCTCCCGCTCGGCCGAGGCCCTGCTCCCTCGGCTCGCCCTTCCCGACGGCCCCGCCGCCTCGCTGCTCCGCGGATGGGATCACGACCTCGCGGCGGGATCGGCCGCGGCCTCGCTCTGGGAGGTGTTCGTCGACGAGCTCGCCCGACGGGCCGTCGACGGGAAGGAGCCGCTCGTCACCGAGTACCTGACCGATCGGGAGCTGTTCCGATGTCGCGCACTCCCGGCGCTCCTGGCCGACGGCGCGATCCCGTCGGAACAGCTCTCGGACGCACTGACGACCGCGTGGGACCGATGCGCCGAGATCATGGGGCCGGACCCGACGACCTGGCGGTGGGGGGACATCCACCGGGCTCGGTTCGCGCATCCCCTCGGGAGGCTCCCCGGCCTCGAGCCTCTGTTCGTCGCCGCCGAGCTCCCGCTCGGCGGCGACGACCAGACCGTGTGCAACGCCGGCTTCGAGGGCGACGGCCCCTTCGACGTTTCCGTGGTGCCGTCCTGGCGGGCCGTCTACGACCTCGGCGACCTCGACCGGAGCCTCGGGATCCTGCCGACCGGCCAGTCGGGGAACCCGTCGTCGCCCCACTGGAGCGACCAGGCCGAGGCCTGGGCCGCCGGCGACCTCCGGCCGCTCCCCTTCACCCGGCCGGCGGTCGAGGCCGCCGCGACGGCGACGCTCACGATCTCACCGGCCTGACGCCCCGCGCAGGTACCATCGACCCATGCCGGAGTCCAAAGCCCGGAAGAAGCGCTCGCCCAAGCGCTATCAGGTCGAGCCGCAGCGCAAGAAGCGCGCGAAGCACAGCCCGCGCTGGTACGGCCCACTGGTGCTCGGTGTGATCGGCCTCGGCGTCGTCGTGGTCGTCTGGAACTACCTCCGCGGTGACTTCGCGACGAACGGCGTGCTCTGGACGGGCCTCGGGATCATCGGCGCTGGGTTCGTGGGCCTGACGTTCTGGAAGTGACCGCCTCCGGCGGGCGGCCGCCGCGAATCACATCCGTGTGATCTTCCACACCGCTTTCCACATCGTGGAGAACGGCCGCGGGGTCCGTGAGATCTTCACGGCTCTTTCACGCGTATGTGGAAAACCCCGTGGAAACGAAGGGGGAAGGCTGTGGGTATCCTCGCGGCGGCGACCCTCAGGCGGACTCGGAACGGCGCTCGACCAGCATCTTCTCGCCGCAGTGCCGTGGGATCTGGAGCTCGCCCAGGCGGGACACCTTGAGCTCCGTGCCGCACTCGCCGCAGACGAGGAAGACGTCGAGGTCCTCGACGTCCTCCGGCTCGGCGGGCGCCGTCCCCTCCTCGACCGAGGGCGGCGACGTCGTCGTGAGCGAGCGCAACATCGCGATCCCGATCCGCCAGATCACGAAGGCAGCGATCACCGCCGTGGCAACGACGACCCAGGTGGGCATGGACCCACGATAGGCGAGTCAGTCGCGAGGGACCTCCACGCCCGGGACGTGCAGGGCCAGGAACGCGAGGATCTCCCGTTGCTGGCGGATCTCCTCCTCGATGTCGTAGGAGCCATGGCCGGTCCCGAAGAGGTAGACCTGGTGCGGATGGCTCCGCGCCGCGAGTCGGTCGACGTAGGCCATCGCTTGCCGGAGCGGGCAGCGGGAGTCGTGCTCGCCGATCAGGAACAGGACCGGCGCCTCGACGTCGTCGGCCGAGTGGATCGGGTTCCGCTCCTGCATCAGCTCCGGCACCTCGTCCGGCCGGCCGCCCAACAGCGCCCGGTCGTAGGCCTGCAGCAGCGGCGACATGTCGTCGTAGGACAGCACGTAGTCGCCCACCGGCACGCCCGCGATCCCGCAGCGCCACCGCCGCTCGGGATGCTTCCCGAGCATCATCAGCGTCAGGTAGCCACCCCAGGACCACCCGCCGATCACCGCTCGATCCGCGTCCGCGACCCCTTCGGCGATCAGGTGATCCATCGCGTCGTTCAGGTCCTCCAGCTCCGGGCCACCGATGTCGCCGATCAGGGCGTCGCGCCAGGCCGCTCCCCGGCCCGTGGATCCTCGGTAGTTGATCGCGGCGACCGCGAACCCTGCGTCGACGTAGGACTGCACCTCCGGGTTCCACCGGTCCTCGTCGAGCCAGGTCGGGCCGCCGTGGGGCCGCAGGAAGATCGGCCACGGTCCCCCGCCATCGGGCGTCACGAGGAACCCCTGGACCTCGTCCCCGTGCCGGTTCGCGAGCCGGACCGAGACGTACGGTTGGCCGGACGGCGCCGGCTCGCCCTCGAGCGGTAACACTTCCTGCCCCCGGTCGTCCAGGATCCGGGGTGGGGTGGCCCCGCTCGCGTGCCGGTACCAGACGACGCCGTCCGGCCGGACCTGCGCCCACTCCACCTGGCCGTCGGCGTGCCCGATCGCCGTCGAGGCGCCGGTCGCGAGCTCGAACCGGTGCAGACGATGCCGGCCTTCGTGGAGCTGCGACAGCAGGAGCGCGCTCGCGTCGGGCCACCAGTCGGCGACCGAGACCTCGCCGTCCAGATCGGCGTCGATCTCGACCCACGCCCCCGAGGTGGGGTCCCAGAGCGCCGGGCGCGGGATCCCGTGCTGCTCGTGCACCACGGCGAGGCGCTGATCGCCGGCCAGCGGCGACCACGCACTCGACACCAGTTGCTTGCCGTCGTGCACCAGGTCGGCAACGACGCCCCCCGTGCGGGGGTCGAGCACCCGCAGCGCCTCGTGGATCTCGTCACCGTGCTCGGCGTGCTGCAGGCACAGGAGCGACCCGTCGGCGGAGAGTCCCCCGCGGTTGTACCCGCCGCTCCGCCCGGCGACTCGGAGGTGCTCGGTGCTGCGAGCGACGTCCTTCACGGTCGCCCCGGCATCCTCGCTCGCGTAGACGACGAAGCCGTCACGGCTGCTGATCGAGGCCACGAGCATGCCGGGCACCCACGCGATGCCGTCGTTCCAACCGGGCTGGACCGACGGCAGCAGGACCCGCTCCTCGCCGCCTCCGAACGGCTGCGCATACCACCGACCGGACTCGTCGCCGGTCTCGTCCTGCCACCAGCAGACCTGGTCGCCATCGGGCGCCCACGCGCCCGCGACCACGCCGACGGGGTGGTCCGTGACCCGCCGCCGGACCCCCGAGCCGAGGTCGGCGACGTGGAGCTGCCAGACACCGCTCTCCGTCGACTCGTAGGCGACGCGGTCGGGAGCATGCGGCGACCAGTCCGGGGAGGTGATCTGGGCCGCGCGGAAGCGTCGTTCCCAGCGCGGCGTCATGCGTCCAACGGTAGCAACCGGACGATCAGTCGAACGCGGCGATCAGCCGCACGAAGACCGCCGCGCCCCCCGCGGCCGCCCCGGCGAGCCCGGCGCGCACGGTGAAGAGGGCGGCCCGGCGCTCCGGGTGGATCCGCAGGATCGACGCCGCGCAGACGAACGACAGGATCGCGAGGACGGAGAGTCCCGCGATGCCCAGCAAGGTCCGCTCGGCGCCGAGCTCTTGGAACGTCTTCTGGAAGACCGCGTTCAACATCATCGCGCCGAGCCCCACGAACACGAGCGCGATGAATCCCATCGCGGGCTCGCCGCCGCTCGAGAGCCGCTGCTGGCGGACGGAGCCCGTCCCGAGCCAGGCCGCCGCGGGCAGGGTCACCCCGAACGACGGCACACCGAGCGCGGCGAGGATCAGCGCGAGTCGGGCCCGGCGGTCGCTCCAGGCGATGACGGATGCCACGCGACAACGATACCGAGACCCCACCACGCCGCGCCCTCCCGGCTCGCCGATCATTGCCGCATCTTGCTGCCGTCGCCGGGGTCCCCCCGCGGGGGCGTGCCACGCCATCGCCCCGGGTCGCTCCGACCCCAAGTGCGGCATGATGGCAGCCGCCCGGGATCGGGGATACCCGCGTGCGCACAGGCGAGAAAGAGGTCGGATGTGGGACCGTCGCGCCGAAAGAAGAGCGAGCAACGACCTGGAAGGAGCGGAAGGGATGCGGAGGATGGGAATCATCGCGACGATCGTGTCGCTGGGCCTACTGGGCCTCGTCGGCGCGTCGACGGCACCGGCCGCGGCGGCCGGGGTGAAGGCCGTACGGGTCGCCGGTGGACTGCAGAGTCCCGTCGCCTTCACGATCGCGCCGGATGGTCGGCTCGTCTACTTGGAGCGTCACACCGGCTGGCTTCGGTTCCGCAACCTCCGGACGGGCCGCGACCAACGCGTTCACCGGATCCTCAACGTGAAGTCGGACGGCGAGCGTGGCGCGCTCGGGGTCGCGCTGCATCCGGGGTGGCCGCAGCAGCCGTTCGTGTACGCCTTCGCCACGAGGAACACGTCGAGCGGTCTGCGGAACCAGGTGCTCCGGATCAAGGTGCGGAACGGTCGCGGCGTGGGCGTTCGTCGGTTGCTCTCGATCGCGGCCGGTCCGGCCGCCAACCACAACGGCGGCCGTATCCTCTTCGGACCGGGCGGCAAGCTGTTCGTCGTGGTCGGGGACAACGCCGACCCGGCGAACGCCCAGGACCGCACCAACAACATGCGGGGAAAGATCCTGCGGATCAACCCCGACGGGTCGATCCCCGGCGACAATCCCCGCGGGCGGATCTGGGCCTACGGGATCCGCAACTCGATCGGGTTCGCGTTCGATCCGCTGACCGGTCGGCTCTGGCAGCAGGACAACGGCCCGAGCTGCAACGACGAGATCAACCGGATCGTGAAGGGCGGGAACTTCGCCTGGGGGCCGAACCAGGACTGCCCGAAAACGAACAACAGCGGTCCGACCCCGCGGATCCGACCGAAGTACACGTTCGTCGACACCGTGGGGCTCACCGGCGTAACGTTCTGCGACGGGTGCGGCCTGGGCCCCGCCTACCAGGGAGACCTTTTCGTCGGCGCCGTGACCAACGGACGGATCGTTCGGTTCGACCTCGGCGCCCGTCGGTTCAGCTTCGAGGCAGGCCCGCAGCTCGTCCTCGATCGACCGGGCCCCGCGCTCTCGCTGGAGGTCGGTCCGAACGGCCGGATCTACTTCAGCGACTTCGGCGCGATCTATCGGCTGGCGCCCGCGTAGCGACCATCGGCCCCTCGCGCTGGCAGGCCCGGCCGGAGTACGCTTCTCGCCTGATCGGACGATCGGGGCCCCGCCGATGGCCCCGGGAGGGGCAGCCGTGGACATCGGGCTTCCCAAGCGGGTGATCGAGATCGAGCCGGCCTCGCTGCCGGTGCCGGAGCCCGCGCCCGTTCTCGAGCCGGCCGTCGACCCCCTTCCTTCGGGCGAACCCGAACCCGAGCCCGCCGAGGAACCGGTCACGATCCCGGAGCGCGAGCCCGAACCGGTATCGGGCGAGGGGGGCCGGTGAAGACGGCGATCTCGGTCGTCCGGGGGCTCCCCGTCGAGGTGGAGGTGGAGCCGATCCTGGCCTGGCGTTCGTGGACCCTGACGGGCCGTCGTGACGGCGAGGGCCTCCTGCTCCGGCCCGTGACGGCCGGCTCGCGGGCCTGGCGTCCGCGCGAGGTGACGCAGGCGACGTGCCGGCTCGCCTGGTCCCACGAAGCGCCGAACGCGGACTGCAGCTGCGGCCTCCACGCCACGCGCGAGATCGACCTCCTCCGACGGACGCGCTGTCCCGCGGTGCTCGGACGGGTCGCCCTCTGGGGACGCGTGATCGAGCACGAGCACGGCTATCGAGCCAGGTTCGCCTACCCGCAGCGGCTGCGGCTGATCTGCCAGTTCTGCTTCTGGCAGGAGAGCGCCGCCGCGTCCGCTCCCGACGTCGTCTCTTGGTACGCGCGAGACCTGCTGGTCCCGATGTGCGTCCGGCATCTCGGGGTCGCCGAGACCAACGGGATGCGTCCACGACGGATCCTCCCGGCGGGCCTGGTGGACCTGCGGCTGCGCGAGACGTACGCGATCGACGCGCTCGCGGTCTGAGCCGAGCTACGGCTCGTCCTTCTGGAAGGTCACCCGGAACGACGAGCCCTCGACGGTCAGCTCGGTACGGTGCAGCTCGGCGAGGCGGACCGCCAGACTCAGCTCCGGCCCGATCGTCGCGGGTATGCGGTTGTCGTCCTCGACCGTGACGCGCGCCCCGGCGTCCGTGTCGCGGACCCGCACGATGATCGCCGCGCCGGCGCGGGTCCGCTCGCGGGCGGCCTCGAGCATCCCATCGACGATCTGACGCACCCGCGCCGGGTCGACGCGTGCATGCACGGTGTCCGCGTCGAACCGCACGATCCGATCCTCGAGGTGGACCGACTCGTCGACGGTGGTCGCGACGAGCGCGGCGAGGTCCGTGCGCTTCCGCTGGAGCGGCAGCGTCCCGTCGACGATCCGCTGCACGTCGTGGAGGTCCGCCGCGAGCTGATCCAACCGACGCAGCGAGGAGGAGAGCTGTCGCAGCGCTGCCCTGCCCTCGCCGGTCTCGATCGATCCCTGGAGGGTCAGCGTGAGGCCGGACGCACGCGTGAGGGGCCCTCGGAGTCCGCGCGCGATCGACGCCCTGAGATCGACCTCTTCCTCGGAGACATCGTCGAGCCTCGGCTCCGGCGCGGCGAGCTTCCGCCCGACGGCCGTACCGAGCCGGTGCCGGAGGCTGGTCCCCCCCTCCTCGGCCGAGGCGCCCTCGAAGCTCCGCATCCTGGCCTCCGATTCCGTCGCCCGGGCCTCGGCCGCGACGAGCCGAGCCTCCAGCGCGGCGAGGAGCTCCTCGCCTCGGCCGTCGAGCGATCCGGCTTCGGCGAGCCTGGCCTCCAGGTCGCTCGCCCGCGCCTCGGCCTGCTGCACCCGCCGGCCCGCGTCCTCGAGCTGCGCTCGGAGGTCGTTCACGTCGGGGGCCCCCGCGACCGGCGCGCGGGCCCCGGCGATGTCCCTCAGCTTGGCTTCGAGGACATCGATCCGCTGCTCGGCCGCCGTGGCCATGTCGCCGGCGGCTCGTGCCCGATCCTCCGCCGCGTCCGCGCGTCCCTCGGCGATCTTCGCTCGCTCCACCGCCTGATCCACCTGCCGCGCCGCGGTGACGAGCTGCTCTTTCACGGGTGCGAGGTCGCCCCCACCGGCGACGACCGCCTCGGCCGCCGTGGCCAGCGACCGCGCCTCGCGCAGCTGACCCCGGAGCCGCCGGATCTCCGCCTCCAGCTGCGTCTCGGGACGGCCGGAGCGCAGCATCGCCCGCTCGGCCTCCGAGCGGCGGAGCGCCTCCTGGAGCTCGGCGACACGCTCGTCCGCCGACTGCCGCTCGACCGACTCCAGTCGGGCCGAGACCTCTCGGAGCCGGGAGGCGAACGACTTGGCCGCCTTCTCCGCCTCCCCCGCGCGCGTGGTCGCTCGATCGAGTCGTTCCCGGAGCTCCGCGGTGTCGGTGTCGTCTCGGTCGGCGCCGCGGCGGCTCGGACGCCCGGGACGATCGTCCGACCACTCGGAACCGCCCGCCGCGCTCCGTCGACGACGCATGTCGCGAACGACGGACACGAAGGCGAGCAGCGCGAGCATCACGGCGATGCCGGACGTGGCGACCTGCACCACCCACCACGGGTCGTCTGCCGCCTCCTCGATGGTCGCGGGGAACTGCTCGACCTCGGTCGCCCCCGACACCTCGGACGTCCCCGTGGCACGGAGCGGTGCGAACGTCTGGAACAGGGGCGTGACCCGGGGCTCGCCCTCCTCGGTCGCGGGCGGCGAGAGGCGTTCCGCCGCGAGCCGGCTCACCACCTGACCGTCCGAGGCGCGCTCGATCGAGGTGTCCCGGACGGCGGTACCCGCCTCGTCGGCGGGGTCGGTCGAGAACAGCAACGTGCCGTCGGGAGCCCACAATCGCACCCGCGCGACCGCGGGGTCCGTCAGGACGAAACCCTGGATCTCCGCGAGCAGTGCGGTCCGCGTCGGACCGTCGAGGGGCGAGGAGGTGTCCCGGCTGGTTAGGCCGCTGCGGATCACCGTCCCCGCGTAGATCTCGGCCCGATGTTGGGCGTCCTTGTACCCCTGCTCGAGCGCCCGATCGCGTTGGAAGATCGAGAGGGCGAGGAGCGCGACGGCGAGGACGACGAGGAGGAGCAATACGCGTCGGGCGCTCAAGGGACTGGTCGCGGGGTCCATGGGGCAGCGTCGCAATACTCCCCCTTCCGCAGTTGGGTGAGCAACCATCGGAGGACGGAACCGCTGCTCAAGTGCGGATCGGCGCCAACCGATAGGGGTACCCAGGACTGGCACGTCGGGGGTGGGTGTTGCAGGGATCCAGGACGATAGGGAAGGCGGGCGCCGCTGCGGCGCTCGCGCTCGGCGTCCTGTTGATCGTCGCGGCGCCCGCGTCCGCCTCGGACGTCGGCGACCACGTCGCCGCCGAGCGGCGCGTGCTGCGCCAGCTCGAGCGCCTCGACGAGCGGTCGCCGACCCACCTGCGCATCCTTCGACGAGCCGTGCGTGTCGCCCAACGCGGGAACGAGGGCCGGCCGGGCCTCAAGACGATGTCCGTCCTGCGGGAGACCCGGGCCGCCGCGCTCGGATACGAGCGATGGATCCGGGAGCGCCGGATCGCGCTCGAGCAGCGGCGCGAGGAGCTCGCGGCCTGGCTGTACACCTGGGGGGTCTTCCGCGTGTGCCCGGTGGACGGGCCTCGGTACATCCACGACGACTTCGGCGAGACCGTGAACGTCGGCGAAGCCCCGCCCCACGTCCACCGTGGGAGCGACGTCGAGGCGCCGTTCTGGACGCCGATCCGCGCTCCCTTCGACGGCTATGCCTGGGGCTCGTCCTCCCCGTACGGGGGGTATCAGGTCCGGGTGCGGGGAGATCGCGGCTACGTGTTCATCGCGCACCTGAACGCGTACGGCGACCTCGGCTGGGTCGACGCGGGCACGACGGTCGGCTACGTGGGGAGCACCGGTCTCTCGACGGCGCCGCACGCGCACGTCGAGTGGCACCCGTGGGACGGCGCCGCCGTCGACCCGTACTACCTGCTCAGGCTGTCCTGCGGCTGAGCAGGGAACCCGTCAGCGACCGTTCCGCGAGAAGTGCTGATAGTCCTTGACGTCGGACCAGTTGCCGCCCCACTCCCAGCCCCGGTTGCGGAACGCCCACCACACGGCGTCGGCGTGGAAGATCATGCCCTTGCGGCGGTTCGAGCGATCCACGTACGCGCCCGCGTTCGGCGGGGAGAAACCTCCGCTCCACACGTAGGGGTTCTCGAGCGGGTTCACGTCGATCGCCCGGCCGTACGCGTGCTGCGACCACACGCCGGGCTGCCCAGCACGCCATCGGCAGTTGAACGCGGAGGTGTTGTCGTGCTCCATCGACGTCCGGTCGTCGGCGCCGTAGTAGTCCACGAGCCGCATCCGGCGGATCGGGAAGGACACCGCGTAGAGTCGCCGGAAGACCCGGGCGATCTTCCACGCGACGTCGCGATGGACGACCAACCGGCCCCGATGAGCCGCCCGATCGAATCCCCAGAACCGGAGCCGAAGCAGCCTCAGGTCCCTGAGGGGCACGGGGCAGCCCGGTCGCCACGAGACGCCGTTCATCCACCGGCGGATCCCGTCCGGCAGCGGCGTGATCCGGACGAAGTAGGCAGGCCGCGCCGCGGCCTGGATCGTCGCCGCATCCTCCGGCGGCCGCCACGCAGACGCGACCGGCGCGGCCGCGATCAGGATCGTCGTGACGAGGACGAGCGCGAAGGTCCGACGCACGCGCACGAGCCTACCGCTCGTTCGATCAGCGCCACTGATCCGTGTCGTCCCCGGTGGCGCGCTTGCTCTCGACCGCCCGGGTGAGCCGCGTCCGGAGGCTGGCGCCCGCGTCGTCCGGCTCCGCGGATCCGTTCCCGTCGCTCTCCGGCTCGTTCAGCGTGACCTCGGCGACCATCCCCTTCTTGAGGAGGAGCAGCTCCGCGCGCAGCGCGGCGTTCTTCTCCTCGGCGGCCTGCGCCCGCTCCATCGCCGCGGCCAGATCCGAGCGCAGCCGGCCGTCCGCCGGGTTCTCCGGAGCCTCGCCCCGCTCCCTCGCGAACCGGAGCTCCGCCTGGGCGTTCTCCGCCTCGGCGTACGCGTGGCGGGCACGCAGCTCCGTCTGCTCCAGCTGGTTCGCCAGCTGCTCGAGCTCCGCCTGCAGCTCGGCCACCCGGACACCGTCCTCCGGCGATCCATCGGCCGGTGTCGCGGCCCCGGCGGCGGCCTCGGCCGCATCGCCGGCTGCTCTCGCCTCGGCGAGGCTCGCCTCGAGGGCGGCCGTCCGCTGGGTCGCCTCCGCGAGCTCGCGCTCCAAGACCTCGATCCGTCCGGCGTCCGCCCCGTCGGCGGTGACTCGCTCGGCGATCGCACGCTCCTGCACCGCGATCTGCTCCCGGACGGACCGCAGCTCCCGGTCCTTCGCTTCGAGCTCCCGGTCCTTCACCTCGAGCTCCTGCTCCCGCTCGCGGAGCCGCTGCTCCGTGGCTCGCTGCGCCTCGCCCTGACCGGAGACCGCGGCCTGGAGCCGGGAATCGAGCTCCGACGCTCGCGACTCGGCCACCGCGACGAGATCGCGTGCTTCTCCGAGCGCGGCGTCGGACTCCGCGAGTCGAGCCTCCAGGGCCTCGAGCCGGGTGTCCCGCTCGCTCCGACCGGCGTCACGTTCTGCCTCGAGGGCGGCGATCCGCTCGCGCAGGACGCCGACCTCCGCCTCGTTCTCCGCGAAGCCATCCTCCCGCCGCGAGAGCTCCTGCTTGAGGTCCGCGATCTCACGCTGGAGGTGGGCGGCGGTGTCCTCCCGCTCGGCGGTCCGCCGTTCCGCGTCGTCGAGTCGCGCCTGCAGCTCGCCGACCTTCGCCTGTGCGGCCGCGACCTTGGTCTCGGCGTCCTGGAACCGGGACCGCGCGTCCTCGCTCCGGGCGTCCAGCTCGTTGCGGGCCGCGTCCAAGAGCTCGACCGTCTCGCGGAGCTCCTGCTCCTTGCGTTCGAGGGCCTGCGAGTTCCGCGCCACCTCGTCCCGGAGCGATCCGAGCTCCTCCGTCCCCGCGGTCACGAGGTGCTCGCGCTCGGCGAGCTCCCCGCGGGTCGTGTTCAGCTCGTGGCGAACCCCGGCGAGCTCCTCCCGTGCCGCGTGCAGCTCCTCGTCCTTCCTGCGCGCCTCGGACTCGTGGCCCGCGACGGCCGTCCTCATGGCGTCGAGCTCCTCGACGGTGACCGCCGACGCGGTCTCCTTCTGAACGAGCTCGTCGCGAACGCTCGCCAGCTCCTCCCGCAACCGGGCGAAGGCTTCGTCACGCTCCGCCACTCGCGCGTCCGCGCGAGCGGCCCGCTCGGTCGACTCCGCGACCTCTGCTCGGAGCTCGGTGAGCTGACCGGACTCCTCCAGGAGGCGGAGCTCGAGGTCGGCGGCCCGCTCCTCCGCAGTGGTCAACAGGGCGCGTGCCTCCTCCAGCACGCTCCGGTGCTCGACCAGCGTCGACTCCAACGTCTCGATCGCCCGATCCCGCTCGTCGGCCGCTTCTCGCGCGGTCCGGTTCGCGCTCTCGAGCTCCTCCACCCTGGCCTTCGCCGCCTCGAGATCGGCTGCGGTGGTGGCCATCTTCGACTCGACCTCGGATCGCACCACGGCCGCTCGGGCCTCGGCGACGGCGAGCGCCTCCGAGCTCCGGCGCTCCGCTTCGGCGACGGCCGCTGCGAGCCGGCTGTCGGCCTCCGCGGTCGCTTCATCCGCCCGCGCGTTCGCCTCGGCGACCGCGGCGCGCGCGCGCGCTGCGCCCTCCTCCAGGCCGGCGGCGGCTCGCGCCTCGGCCTCCTGCAGTCGGGCTGCGGCGCGTGCCTCAGCCTCCGCAACCGCCTCGGCCGAACGTGCCTCCACTTCCGCGCGGACCGCGGCCTCTCGCGCCGCGATCTCGTCGGCGGTCTTCGCGGCGTCGCGTCGGGCGACGTCCAGCTGAACCCTCGTCTCCTCGAGCTCACGGCGGGCGTCGTCCAAGGTCGCGTGGGCCCGAGCCACCTCGGTGTCCGCAGCATCCGCTCGATCGAGGATCTCGGCCTCGCGTGCCTCGGCGGCGGCGACGACGGCGCGCAGCTCCTGCGCCGACGCTTCCGCTTCGTTCGCTCGCGCCTGGAGCGCTCGCTGCCCCCCTTCGGCGTCCGTTGCCCGCACCTCGAGCTCGGCGAGGCGCTGCTTCAGGCCCTCGGCCGCGCTGCCGGCGTCACGCGCCATCTCCTGGATCCGACCCTCCAGCGATTGCGAACGAGCGTCGGCCTCGGCGAACCGAGCCGACGCCTCCTCGAGCCGGGCCTCCAGCCCCGCGGCCCGCGCGTGCGCCTCGTCGCGCTCCCGCGCCGACTCGCCCGCGCGATCACGGTTCTCGACCAGGGCGCGCTCGAGCTCGGTGACCCTCGCCTCGGCCTGTACCAGACGGGCCGCCGCCTCGCCCTTGTCGATCTCGACGCCGCCCACCAGGCGCTCGCGCTCTTCCTCGAGGCTCGCGATCCTGGCGTCCGCCGAGGCGAGCGCCTTCGTGGCCTCCTGCGCGACCGACTCCGCCTCGCGGCGGGCCCGCTCGGTCTCCGCGAGCGTGGCCTTCGCGTCCTCGAGCGACGCCTTCTTGTCCTCCAGCGTTGCCTTCGTGTCCTCCAGCGTTGCCTTGGTGTCCTCCAGCGTGGCCTTCGTGTCCCCTAGCGCCACGCGCAGCTCTTCGGTCGCCGCAGGCGCCCCGGCGTCCTCGGAGGCGAACGACGCGCGAAGCTCCTCCGCCTTCCGAGTCGCATCCTCCGCCCGCGCCTCCGCCTCGCGCGCCGACACCTCGACGGTCCGCAGCTCGTCGCGCGCGCCGTCCCGCTCCCGCTCGACCGCGCGAAGCTGCTCCTCCAGACGTTCGATCCGCTGCTCCGCCTCCGCGCCGACGCCGGCGGGAACCTCCTGCAGCTTCTCGCGGAGGGTCGACACCTCTCCTTCGGCCCGGACCGCGCGATCCAGGAGCTCCTGGGCCCGCCGGTTCGCCTCCTGCGCCGCTTCCGACAGCCCCGCGACGTCACCGGTCCGAGCCTCTGCCTCCGCGGCTCGCGAGGCTGCATCGCGGAGCTGCACCTCGAGCGATCGCACGAGCTCCGCAGCCTCCGCCTCCTGATCGAACAGCTGCTGTCGGAGCTGGGAGAGTTGCTCCTCCCGGCTGGAAAGCTTGCGCCGCAGCTCTTCGTCGCCGGCGCCAACGCCGGAACGGACGAACCCCATGCCCTCCCTGGTTCCGAACCGCCCCGCTCGGATCAGCGCGAACGACACGATCGTCATCACGATCGCGATCGCGGCGATGCCGCCAGCGATCGTCTGGACGAGGCTCCACGGCTGACCGGCAGCACGCGCGATCGGGGCGTAGGACTCGAGGATCTCGACCGCACCGACCGAGGTGTCGCTCGGTCCGATCCGCAGCGGCGCGTACACCTCGAGGACACCGAGCTCGCTGGCGGGGACGACCGAGGTGGTCTTCCCCGCTCCCGAGGTCGCGGCACGGATCCCCCGTTCGCTCCCACCCGTCTTGCCCGTCCGCTCCCCTGTCGAGGCGTAGACGAGCGTCCCCTCGTCGTTCCAGATCCGCACCGTCGACGTGTTCGCGTCGAGGATCTCGTTCTCCACGATCCGCTGGACGTCACCGGAGGCTTGCTCCGACAGCGGCGCGCGCACGTCTGCCGCCGTCAGCGCCGGGGCGAGGTGTTTCCTCACCGAAGCGGTCGCCACGCGGTGCGCGGCCTTCACGCCTCGCTCGACGCCGGACGACTTCAGGAACCAGGCGCCCACGGCGAGAGCTCCGCACAGCACGGCGACGCCGACCCACGTCACCGGTCGGCCGACGGAAAGCTGCCTCTTGGACGCCACCGATCCTCCTCCGGGGACAGTGGAGGGTCCGTCCCCCAGTCAACACCCTTCTTTCGGCACGGCCGGACGCCGACCTGAGGGACATCGCGGGGGATGCTCCGGACGCCCGCTCGGGGGACATCCGGTGCTCACGGAGGAACTGCCGATGGTCGCCACCACGTCGAGGTCGGCGGACGTCCGGACGGGTCACGGTCGTCGGCCCGAGGAGAGGGGACGCTGGCACTCTGACCCCGCGTTTGGGTCGCTGCCGGGGTGGGGATGGGTCGGCCATGACCGAGCTCACGACCTCGACGGCCACCACGATCGACGCGCCCGTGCAGGAGGTCTGGGAGGCGATCACCACGCCCGAGCTGATCAAGCAGTGGTTCTTCGGCGTGGACACCGAGACCGACTGGCAGCCGGGGAGCTCGATCGTGCACCGCGGCGAGTGGCAGGGCAGGCCGTACGAGGACAAGGGCGAGATCCTGAGGATCGAACCCCCCACGCTTCTCGTGCACACGCACTGGAGCGACGTCTCTGGCCGACCGGACCGCCCGGAACACTACGAGGAGGTCACCTGGTCGCTCAGCGAGCGGAACGGATCGACCGACCTGATGGTGTCCGAGCGGAACCTCGCCTCCGAGGACGTGAAGGCCATGTCGGAGCAGAACTGGCGAACGGTCCTCCAGAACCTGAAGTCACTGCTCGAACGCTGACCTCAGCCCTTCACCTCAGACATGTTTCGACGACCATCCGACCGCTGACGCCGGCGACGTGCGCGGCTGCAGGTGTCCGTCGTCTTCAGATCAACGAGAGGGCTCGGTTGGCCTCCCTCCCACCGCCACCCGTGGTGTACGCTCCGCCGGCCGGCCCGGCCCCATACCCGGGCCTCATGGGAGGAACCACGATGCGCCGCCCCGCCGCGCTCCTCGCTGCCGTCACCCTGCTCGCCGTCACCGCCGCGCTCGCGGGTTCGGCAGTCGCCGTGCCCCCCTCGTCGTCCGCCACCACCCCGAGGAACGTGATCCTGTTCGTCGTGGACGGCATGGGTCCCGAACAGGTCGCGCTCGGTCGGGCGATGAAGGGCTCGCCCTTATCCGTGGACGGGATCCCGTGGCAGACGAAGGGCACCCTCGACACGGACTCGCTCGAGGGCGTCACTGACTCGGCCGCCGGAGCGACGGCGCTCGCCTCGGGCGCGGAAACGAACAACGGTTGGCTCGGGATGGTCCCAGCCCCGGGCGGCAGCGCCTCCGTGCCGACGGCGCTCGAGTATGCGGAGGATCGCGGGAAAGCGACCGGCCTCGTGACCGACAGCTACATCACCGACGCCACCCCGGGTGCCTTCGCGGCGCACGTGACCAGCCGGAGCCAGACGCGCGAGATCGCCACGCAGATGGCGGCGCAGGATGTCGAGATCCTCCTGGGCGGTGGCCTCCGACAGGCGGGCGTCGGGCCGCTGCTCGGCCTGGATGGGGTCGCGTACGTGAGGAACGCCGCCCAGGTGAACGGGTACACGGACGGTGGGCCTGTCTACGGCTTCTTCGACTCCTGGAACATGGTCTACAACCTCGACCGCGAGGAGGAGGGGGTGGTCCGCAAGGACCCGACACTGCCGCAGATGACGGCGGCGGCGCTCCGCACGCTGTCGCAGGAGGACGACGGCTTCTTCCTGATGGTGGAGGGCGGTCTCGTCGACTGGGGCGGCCACGCGCGTGACGCGGCGTCGATGGGCGTCGAGATGATCGAGACGGACGAGGCCGTGAAGGTCGCCTACAACTGGGCGAAGGACCGATCGGACACCCTCATCGTGTTCACCGCCGACCACGAGACCGGTGGCTTCGGCTTCTCGGCCGCGACGGACCTGGCGGGGCTACGGGGCCAGACGGCCACCACTGAGTTCATGTGGGGCCGGATCGCAGGCGGCGCAGGGATCAGATCCACGGTGCAAACGCATACCGGGCTCGCCCTGACCGCCGCCGAGATCGCCACGGTCCGGACCTGCGGCGAGCACGGGATCTCCGACGTGCTCGCGCAGCGGTGGGGGCTCTCGTGGAACGGGACGTGCACGCAGGAGGGCGATCACACCGCCACGCCGGTGCCGGTGTGGGCCTGGGGCCCAGGCCATGCCGACTTCGCGGGGATCTCGGTGCCGAACGAGATCGTCGGGGACAACCTGCTGGCGTACTTCTCGTAGCATGCGCCTCCCACGGACGCGCGGCGACGTGGTCCCCTGCGGTTGCTCCCGCCGACCTCGACCGCCCCATCGGGCGAGGAAGCGATGGGCTTCCTCGGTCCTGTTACCTGGAAACCCCTCGCCCGCGTCCATGGCGAAGTCCATCGATACGCGTGGGCTTGTCCGGGATCGAGCGGATCCGGTCTCGAGGATCAACGTCTGGCGGTACCCCTCGGCGTGCATCCGATACATCCCCCTCGTGGAAAGTGCCGACTCCGTCGTGCGAAAGTCCATCGATGGAAAGGGCCGACGGACCGCTGCCGGTCTGGTGACGCCGAGTCTCGGAGGCCGCGATGAAGATGAAGGGACAGCTGAACGTGAAGACCCCGGCCGAGTACATCGCCGCGGTGGACGACAAGCGCCGGTCCGACATAGCGGCACTCGATGGGCTGATCCGCAAGCACGCGCCGACGCTCGAGCCGGTCATCATGGGCGGCATGCTTGGCTACGGGCCGTTCCACTACCGCTATGCGAGCGGCCGCGAGGGCGACGCCTGCAAGCTCTCGATCGCGAGCAACGCCTCGTACATCTCGCTGTACTGCTTCGCCGCTGACGTGAAGGGCTACGTCGCCGAGCGGTACGTCGACCGGCTCCCGAAGGCCAGCATCGGCAAGTCGTGCGTGCGATTCAAGAAGCTCGAGGACCTCGACGAGAAGGCCCTCGTGGCGCTCATCAAGGAGACGGCGAAGATGGGCCTCGTCGCCTGAGCCGGCGCGACGTCGGGGCGGCGGGACAGCACGGTTGAGCCTGCGCTCTTGCTCGACGCCGAGGTCGGGAGGATGAGACCAGAGTGCCCGAGAGCGCTGGAGAGAGCCCAAAGACCTCCGAGACGGTACACATCGGGTACACGCGACCCGCGCCTCAGGCCATCACAGCGTGACGCTGATCGTGTCGTCGGCCGAGCGTGAATCAGGCTCTTGACCTGCCGCCCCAGCGGAACGACCTGAGCGAGCCACGATAGCGAGCCTCGCCACGCCGCCCGCGCTCACACTGCTGCTGCCAGTTAGTGATCGGAAGGGGGTTCTCGTCGGAACATCAGCTCGAACCCTACACGCGCAACCCGACCGATCTCGGCGAGGCCGGGGCGAAGATCAGACCATTGGAAGACGGCATGTCGGGCAGAGAACCATCCGTCCTCGGGCCGGCTGGAGTCGGACCGAACGCGATGCGGGTTCTCCCATCGGGCACGCAGATCGGGGAGCGTGTGAACCCATCTTCGGCCGATCCGGTAGCCGGAAGCCGTGTCGACGTCAACACCGAGAGCATCCAAGTAGGCCATGTGCACCACGTCCATACCCGCAGCACGGGCGAGTTCGATCTGCCACCAAGGCCGCGCGTTGACCTCGATGATCTTGTGCCGTCCAGTAGATCCATCGCGTTTGAACTCAGCACTGAATAGGCCGTGGTATCCGATACTCGCGAAAAGACGGTGAACGCTGTCGGCGGGGGCTGCGACCTCGTCCAACGGGATCGTCACAGCGTCCGTGGCGTTCCCGAAGCGGAGTGGGTACATCCTGATCCGTCTGCGGGCCAGCAACCCGACGACGCGACCGTGGCGATCCACGAAGCCCTCGATGTTTACATGGTTCCGAGGAGGACCGGAGACCCATTCCTGAAGGAGCATCTCGTGTCCTCCGGCAAGCGCACGCTCGAGTTGCTTGGCCGCACTCTCACGGTCGTCCAGCGCGAACGCCTTCTGTCGGAATTCCTGCGTGAACCGCTGAGAATCGCGAGGCTTCAAGAAGAACGATCCCAGCTCACCGTCGTCAACCTGAGCGAGATCCTCAACCGATCCGACCTCGAACGTCCGCGGCCGCTCGATGTCGAGCTTCTCGAGGGTTCGTGCGAATGCTCGCTTGTCGAGTAGGTGCTCGACGACCGAGGAAGGGGACGTCGAGGATGTGAACGAGCCCGCGTCATGATCCAGGAGCTGGGCGATCGCGCGAACCCAGTCGTCCTCGCAAGGGATGAGAACGGCACGATCGAGGCGCGTGTCCGAGAGAAAGCTTCTCAGCGCGTCCTCAGATCCGTGGGTGTTCCAGCCGTGTTCGAGTACAACAACTCCTGTCGATCGCGCTGCGATGGCGCTGCGTGGTGCGACGAGATAGGTCGCTACATCGTGCGCACGGAGCGCACGGACCACTCCAAGCGCAGTGATGCTCGATCCGAACACGATCGCAGGCGCACGCCACGATCGAGCGTCGAGGTCGTCCGAGCGCGACATCATGGGCGCTGCAGTGCCATCGCGACGTACCCCAGCGATGTGCCGGGGACGACCGCCTCGGAGACCACCTGGAAACCGGCTATCCGGTCCAACTCGATGGCTCGATCGTCCGCGGCGACGCGGGCTAAAGATCCTAGGGCATCCTCATCCGAACTCGAACTACACCGAGTCCTCACCGGCTTCAGCGAGAGTCGCGACGCCGTCTGCGACCTGACACACCTGCAAGTCATGGCCTGTGACCGTGATACAGGCGCCGATCGGCTCGCTGTGGAGCTCAGCCACCAAGCTGCCCGCCCGATAGCTACCTCCGACGATGGCCGATGTATCCGACGTTCGATCCGTCGAGGAGCCTCGCCCCCTGCCGAAGAACCGATCGAAGTAGGGGATTCCCAGCGTCGACCACCCACGGCAGCACGGCAGGTATGAGTCTCTCCCGGCGCGACCGTGTATTTCTGGATGTACGCCACTGGGCACCCCTCTATCGACGGGTCCTTGGTCCAGGTACTGGTCCGCCTGAGCCAAGAATGAACAGAGGTCATACTCGCCGGTACACGTACGTTACACGGGGGCACGGACTACGATTCGGAGTCCGTAGCGCGGAAGACGCAAAGTCCATTTTGAGCTGGCTCTTCGTTGGGTGGAGACGAGCGGACTCGAACCGCCGACCCCCTGATTGCAAAGCACGCCCTCGACGAAGCCCTGACCTGCGCGTTTGTCGTACGCCGAGGTCGGAGACTTGAAGCCAGGGCGGCCAAGGTCACCAAACGGAGCCCGGGGAACGCTGAGACGGTACACATCCGGTACATCTCGTTCGTCCTGCGCCAGCTCGCTAACAACATCCAGGAGCCACCACCGCAGGGGCTAGCCGTCGCTGACCACGGCCAGCGCCGTTGGCGACACTTCGTCGTTCGTGCGTCGTTTCTCGAGCGAGCACGTCACCCGGAAGGCTTGGACAACCTGATGACGTAGTACTCGGCCGTGTAACCGAACATCGTCGCCTCGGCGTAGCGCGTCTCGTGGGCGAGGAGTCCGGATTGCTCGATCAGTTCGCGCAGGTATTCGAGGTCGCCTGACGTGCCGAAGTTCATGATGATTCGCCCGCGCCGCGTGAGCCGATCCGGGGCCTCGCGCATGAACCGAGTAAGTGTTCGATAGTCGGCGTCAGCATGGCTCCCCTCCAGAAGATCCCGGGGCGCGAACCATCTGAACGGAGGATCGAAGATGATCAGATCGAAGTTGCCTTCGACACCGTCGAACAGGTCACCGTGCACGAAGCTGATCCGGTCAGCAAGTCCGTTCCGTTCTGCGTTCGCCCGAGCACATCCAACGGCTTCAGCGTTGATGTCCACCGCGACCACGTCGCAGCCCTCGCGTGCCGCCAACAGCCCGCTCACGCCGGAGCCGGTGCCCATGTCCAAGACCCGGAGCCCCGGCTCGACTTCGGCGGCGACCGCTTGATGGTAGGGATCGCCCTCTGCGCTTTCGTCCAGTGGGAAGACGTTCTCGAATATGTGGAGCTCCAGACCCATGAACGTCACGTGAGCTGGGGTAAGGGCGCGGAGTGAAGCTTGAGATGCCTCATGCCAACGGTGAATGGCTTCGACCTGCTCGGGAGACATCCGAGGCCGATGCTGCTCAGACATGGGCGCACGCTATCCCAGTCGCAGCGAATCACTCCGCAACCGAGACGTATCGCCCAGATCGACGGGTCATCGTCGATGCAACGTCGAGCTTCAGCAGTGTTGATCTGAGTCGGCCGCGAGCGCGGGCTGACAGCCACCCGGGGCCGTCCATGGATTCATAGCGGGTTCGGTCGGGGATCGCCCGAGTCCAAGGCTGGCTCGATCCTCCGGCGCAGCGTGAGGACGAGGGAGAACGGAAGGCCTAGCAAGGCGCGTTCGGGTTCGAGCTGGTCGTCCACAATGTCGAAGTCACGAAGCAGCTGTTCATCGACCACCGCCTCGCTACACGCCTCGATCGTGAGACCGGCGTCCAGAGCCACCGTCACGTAGTCGCTGAAGCGATGTTGCTCGTTCCGCGTGACCGCTCGTGAGTCGTCCGATCGTCGGAAGAAGGCGTGAGCACCCGTGAGCACGGCGAAGGGATGGATCTCAGAGATCACCAACGCGCCGCCGGGCCGAAGCAACCGGCCGAGGGATGTGACGGCCTTTCGGAGATCCGACACGTGCGTAAGCGCGAGCGAGCACGTGACGAGGTCGAGGCTGCTCGGACGGAAGGGCAGATCGGGTAGGGCCGCATGGACGAGCGGGATGCCTTCGACGCGCTCGGCGGCGCACCGGAGCATCGCGTTGGATCGGTCGCACGCGATGACACGGTGCCTCCGCTCCACGAGGTGCCTGGCCACGCGCCCGGTCCCCGTCGCGACGTCTAGCGCGAGCCCCGCTGGCAGCTGGTCCAGGTGCGCGATCAGGACAGCCTCCTCCGCTTGGATCAGCGGGTTCGGTTCGTCGTAGGTCTCTGCCCAAAGCTCGTAGGCCTCGGCGGTGTCGAAGACCTCGTATTCCCGCACGTCGAAGAGCCCGTCATCCCCTCGCGGCTGGAGCAGCGAGCGCATCGCTTCCATCCGGCTCTCGGCTTCCTTCGGATCTCCGAACGGATACGAACGAAGGAGGGCCAGCCCATGCAGTCCGAGGTACCAGCGGGCGAGGGTGAGACGGACCTTCATCCGAGTGCCTTCCAGAAGCCGATCGTCTTGCGCCAGTACCCCATCCCTTCCTCGTAGAACGGCACGGATGTTGGGCTGTCCGCCGTGGATACGACGACGGCCTGGGTCGCTCCCCGTGAGACGCCCCACACCTCGATGCCCTCCATCAGAGCGCGGGCGATTCCCCTGCGGCGCTCAGCCTCCGTGACGATCACGTGATTCACTTTCAGCAGCGTTTCGCCGACCTCTCGGACGAGTTGCCAGTCGGCGTCGTCGCTCGGCCTCCAGACCTGCCTCTGGATAGACCCCACGAGCCCGTCCGGCCCTTCAGCGACGAGCCAGGTCTGGTCCTCGTCTCCGGCGTCATCGAGCTGACGACGAAACCACTCGACCAGTCCGTCTTCCTTCGGTGCTCGATACTGAACCGGGTTGAGCGCCTGGTAGTACCGCCCGAACTCGATCCACAGGTCGGGAGGTCGGGTGCATCTGCCCGGGTAGTCGGCCGGATCGGATACGGCTTGGTCGGCAGCACGCGAAGAGCGTAAGCCCGCAGATCGCCTTGGTGGAGACGGCGGGACTCGAACCCGCGACTTCCTGCTTGCAAAGCAGGTGCTCTACCAGCTGAGCTACGTCCCCCCGTTGACCTGCTGAGTCCCTCCACGCTCGACGCAGATTCCTCCGCAGATGTCCGTTGCCGCGAGCGTAGCCACTGCGCAGGTCACGGCACGAGTCTAGAACCGACCGAGGGAGAGGGCGACTCTCGCCGAACGTCTAGCGCCAGCGACAGAGCTGAGCGCTCGCACCACACGGCTTCTCTCCCTCGATTCCCCGGACCGAGGAGGCCGCGTCGCTCGACGGCTTCGTGCACCGGCGAGACTATGCATGCGCCTCTGGGCAAGGAACGGGCGGTCCCTGGTTCGGAGCATCCTGCGCGATCGATGATGCGTCCGGACGCACGATCGAGATGTCGTCTCCGAACCGGCTGAACGAGTACTGCTCGATCAACGTCCGGTTGACATCCGGCAGGCGGTAACGGAGGAGGAGCGAGGCGAGGTACCCGTCCTTGATCCTCGCCTGTCCGGTCATGCCGGCGCCGTCGCCGGAACGGAACACGAGGTTCGGGCCGTTCCAGCGCACGTCCGTGGCATGGCCGAGGATGCCCAGGGCCGGGACGGCGACCTCGAGGGCGTTCTCGCATGCCGTCTCGACGAGAACGAACCGGGTCGGCTCGTTCGGCGTCGCGTAGTACGTATCGCCGGCGATCCAAACGGTCTCTCCGGATGGACGGAGCCTGATCCGTACGCGGTCCGGAGCTGCGTACTCGACCTGACTCACGCGCTGCTCGGGCCCGTCTGTCACGATCAAACGAACCTGGAAGCTCTGGGCCGCGAGCGTCCGATCCACCGCGGCCGCGAGCGTCGCGTTCGGACCGCCGGCGGGGCCCTGCTCGCCGCAGGCCAGCAGCGTGACGAGGACCCCATACGCCAGCGCGAACCACAGCCTCCCCATCGCTCCGATAGGCCAGCGTACGACGAGGGGTGCGCGCCTGCTACGAGCGATCCGGGACATCCGCTCTACCCAGGCGGGCTCGGAGACGCGCTCGGCGAGGGGCTCGGCGACATCCCGGGTCGCCACTGCTTGACGGAGACGCCGCCGTTCGGCGCATGATCCTGGCACGTCCTCCGGCACGCGTCGCTCGTGAAGATCGTGTGCACGGACCATCGATAGAACCGCCGGCTCTCCCCGAACGCCAGCCGCCAGAGCGACACCTGGACCGACACGCTGCGCCGGGATCGCCGATGCACCTGCACGGCGCCCTGGAAGATGTCCGGACCCACCGCACGGATCCGCCAGAGCGACCCCCGCAGCTCGTTCCCCGTGGACCGGACCAGTAGGTAGTGATCGGCCGGTGGGCCGTCCCGAGTGTCGAGCATCACCGTCACGTACCCGCGATCCCAGATCTCTCGGATCCCCCAGTCCCCGAACGTGACGACCGTCCAGATCGCGGGGCTCGGCGCGTGCTTCAATTTGACGATCCGCACGTCGAGCTTGCCCGCCCTGTCGTTCGGATCCATGAAGTCGGTGTCGTGAGCGCCGGCGACGAGCGTCACCACGCCGACGGTGACGATCGCGGCCAGGAAAGCGGCGGTCATGCGGCCGACGACCGCGCGTCTCCTCACGTCCGACCCCTCCCCAGCCAGACCGTCGCCCGCCACGCCGTGACCGCGACGGCGACCGTCGCACCCGCGAGGAGCAGGATCGGCACGAGGTCGCCCGCGCCCGGGACGGGGAGCGCGGGGTCCTCGCGCGCGAGCCCCCATGCTGCGGCCGCGGCGATCGCGAGCGCCAGGTTGCGGGCGAGCGCCACCCGCACGTCCACCCGCGCCCGGCCGAAGCATCCGCAGTCGACGAGGGCGCCGTCGCGCATCGCGAGCCGCACCAGGGCGACCGAGAAGAGCACGAGCGACGCGAGCGCGACGGCGGCGGCCGCCCCGGGCCGCCCCACGACCACCAGGACCGGGATCGAGGCCTCGACCGCGGGCACGGCCCAGGCCGCGACCCCCTCCCATCGTTCGGGCAGCCGATGCGCCGCCAGGGTCCGGCGCCAACGGGCCCGATCGGTCACCTTCGAGATCGCCGCCCAGGCGAAGGACACGGCGAGGACCGCGGCCGCCGCCTCGCCCCAGCCGCCGGGAGCGGCCGGCGCCGCGGCGGCCGCGACCACGATCGCTCCGAGCGCGACGGCGTTGCACGCGCCTCGGACGCGCCCGGACATCGAGCCGAGCCGATCGACGAGGCGGCCACCTTCCGTCTCGTCCTCGATCCGGGCGCCCACGAGCGGGGCGAGGCCGCGCGCGAGACCGAACGGCGCCATCGCCAGCGCGCCGAGTGCGGGCCGCCCTGTCGCGGCGACCGCGACCGTGACCGCCACGAGCGTGCCGTGGCCCAGGTAGGTGAGGAAGCCGACGCCGAGCCCGGCCCCGTAGAGGAACGCCGCGGCGGGACGCCCGAAGTAGGTCCGCCACCAGTCCGGGACCTGCCGCCGGAGCTGCGGGATCGGCACGCGGATCCCCGTGAGCTCGCGGAGGAGGTACGGCGCGGCGATCGCCGAGACGGCGACGGCGCCGGCGGTCTCCCACGGCGCGCCGAGCAGGGCGCCGGCCGCGGCGACCGCGGCGCCGAAGGCTGCCGCTGTCGCCGCCGCCCCCGCAGCGTGGATCGCCACGGCGCCGGCCCACCGGATCCGCGTCCCGTACACGACGGGGCTGATGGTCTCCACCATCGACAACCCTCAGGGTCCCCACAGCGCCGACCATCCCGCGATCGCGGCGGCGATCGCCAACGTGGCGGCGCCCACGTCCGTCAGCACGTCTTGGTGAGCTCTCGGTAGGTGATGCAGAAGACCTTGAGCCCGACCGGGCAGTAGCCCCGCACGGCGTAGTCCCCGTTGATCCGGATGCTCGACCGGGAGCAGCAGTCCTGGATGTGGCGGAGCCGCCCGAAGCAGCATCGGGTCCACCCGCCGCCGTACCGCGGGGAGTTCACGAACGGATAGACCTGCGCCGTCCGCTGTTCGCACGTCTTCGACCGTCGCTGGATCGCGGGGCTCCGGAAGAGCTTCCCCCTGTCGTCCACCGGGTACCCGTACGTCGGGTGCACGGGGAACCCGTAGCGGTCGGTCCGCGACTGTGGCGCGAACGGGTGGGGGCACGACCCCGTCGTGTAGGTGTGCCCACAGACGTGGAACGCCTCGGCACGATCCGGCGCTAGGGCCGCCGCGACGAGCGACCCGCCCGCGAGGGCCACGACGCCGCGTCCGACCCGCCCGAGGAACCCTCGCCGGCTCGTGCGTTGCGCGAGCGCTCGCTGGGCTCGCTCGAACGTCGTCAGCTCGCCCATCGCTCGTCCTCCTCCCGCATCCGCCGCTCGGCCGTGTCCACGAGGCCCTCGACGTGCTCCAGGTTGTTCACCGTGCCCTTCGCGCGGACGACCCCCAGCTCGTCGAGAACGAGGACGAACGGCGTGCCGGGCACCTCGAACGTCCGCTCGGCGTCCGCGTCGTGCACGATCTGGGCGACGAGACTTCCCGCCTGCGCGGCGGCGGGGATCGCCGGCGCCACCTCGCGACAGACGATGCACGTTGGCGACGAAAACATGACGAGCCGCCGAGGCCCGGGGCCGCCGAGGGTGACGGTCACGCCGTCTGCGCCGCGCGCCGGCACCGGGGGGAGCGCGTCGCCCAACGCCGGGCCCTCCGTGTCGATCTCGAGCGCCCCGCGGGGACCAAGGCGGAGGTGCAACGTCCCGACCTGCCTCGCGAGCGCGACCACGACGGCGCAGAGCACGAGGAGCAGGATCCACTGCGCGATGAACGCCGCCGCCCACCACCCCGTCATCGCATCGTCCAGGTCGGCTGCTTGCGTTCGTCCATGAACTGGATCAACGGGCTCCCGTCGTCCGCCAGGCCCACCAACGCCCTGAGCTCTCCGTCCGCGTCCAGCAGCCGCAAGATCGGGAACCCGTCGGCGGCCAGACCCAGCCGGATGCGTACCCGGCCGGCGCGGTCGTATAACCCGAGCGTCGGCGATCCCTGGTCGGCGAGCTTGTACCGGTGGCTCACCTGCTCCCCCTCCACGTGGGCGCCGAGCGTGGGCGACGCATCGGAGGCGAGCCCGAACTTCGCCCGGATCTTGCCGTTCCGGTCGCCGAACGCGAGGCTCGCGGAGCCGTCCGAGGACAGCCCCAGCGTGGCCCGCACCTTGCCGTTGTCGTCACCGATCGCCAGCCCCGCCGAACCGTCGGACGACAATCCGAATCGCGCTCGGACCTGACCGCCCGTGTCGAGCATCGAGAAGAAGGGTGCGTCGTCGTTCGACAGTCCGATCCGGAGCCGAACGTGGCCAGCTGCATCTACGACCTCGAACTCCTCGGCTCTGATGACACGTTTCTTCATCGGTCGGTCGGCGCGGGGGTCGGGCGCCCGCCTATCGTCGCCCGCCCGGGCGCACGACACAAGCGGATGCGGCCGCGACGTTCAGCTGCGACCCGGCCGATGGGTGGGAGGTGGGCCGCCTCGCAAGGCCCGGAACGTGAGAAACCGCCGGAACCCGAGGGCTCCAGCGGTCTCTCACGTCGAACCATACGGCCCCGGCCACGACGCCGTCAAGGCGCATCCCCCGTTTTGTCACTCTTCGTCGGCGTCCGGAGCACCTCACGACGGACCACTCGCTCCCGGAGCCGTTCGGGCGCAGGCACGACGCCGATCCCCGGCCCGGTGGGAACCGCCATCGTGCCGTCCGCGGCCAGCTCGAACGGCTCGGTCAGGTCGGCATCGAAGTATCGTCGGGAGGCGCTCGTGTCGCCCGGGAGGGTGAAGCCGGGCATCGACGCCAGCGCCAGGTTCAGCGCTCGGCCCACGCCGGTCTCCAGCATGCCGCCGCACCAGACGGGCGCGCCACGTTCGAGGCACCGGTCGTGGAGCCGTTTCGCCTCGAGCACCCCGCCCACGCGGCCCTGCTTCACGTTCACGATCCGGCAGGCGCCGAGGTCGAGCGCGGCGACCGCGTCGTCTGCCGACCGGATCGATTCGTCGAGGCAGAGATCGGTCCGCAGGATCGCCTGCAGTTCCGCGTGACGGACGAGGTCCTCGTGGTGCAGCGGCTGCTCGATCATGAGGAGATCGAGCTCGTCCATCGACCGGAACACGGCCGCGTCGTCCAGGGTGTACGCCGCGTTCGCATCCACGGACAGCGGGACGTCGGGATGGGCCTCGCGAACGGCTCGGACGCGCTCGAGGTCCGTCCCCGGTTCGATCTTGAGCTTGATCCGCCGATAGCCCTCCGCCCGGTACCCCGCGACCTGCTCGAGCAGGACCTCGGTCATCGGCGCGATCCCGATGCTCACGCCGCACTCCACGCGATCGCGGACGCCGCCGAGCCACGTGCGGAGCGAGACGCCGTCGGCCCGGAGCGCCGCGTCCACCACAGCGTCCACGAGCGCGGCCTTGGCCATCGGGTTCCCCCGGACGTCGCCGAAGCGCGACTCGACGTCCGCGACGTGGATATCCGGGGCCGCGAACAGCGCCGGGACGAGGAAGTCGCGCAGGACGAGCCATGCCCCCTCGTTGAACTCCTCGCTGAACTCCGGGCGGGTGTCCGCCACGCACTCCCCCCAGCCCTCTGCCTCGTCGGTCTCGACGCGCACGAGGATGCATCGCTTCTCGCTCATCTCGCCGAAGCTCGTGCGGAAGGGCTGGACGAGCGGCAGCTCGATGAGCAACAGCTCGACCGCCAGGATCCGGCTCACGGGACCGGTTCCGGCATCAGGACGTACGCCGATCGTTCACGATCGAACGCGCCGACCACGAGCCCCGCGGCGAGGCAGGCCTCGAGGGCGTCCGCGGCCGCGTCCCGCCAGCGGGCGGCGAGCGCCGCGTCGCGTGCGCGAAGGTCCGGATGCTCGCGGGGGACCTCGATCACGGCGCCGGCCGGAGCCG
>DASUPO010000002.1:0-22013 GCA_036281075.1 Actinomycetota bacterium
GCGGCGGAGACGAGCGCGGACGACCGGCCCTCCGACGAGCTCCGCGCGATCGCCGGCGCGCCGAGCGTCGCGGCCATGAACGCGCTCGACGGCCTGGCGTGGCTCGCGATCATCTACGTGATGGTCGCGAAGCCGTTCAGCTAACCGACCGGAGTACCGCGTCGTCCGCGTCATCTCGCCGGAGAACCCGATACAACGTCACCGGCGCCGCCACGCCCTTGAGTTCCACGGTCCCGGCTTCCTCGAACCGCACCTCGCCGTCGTCCACCCGCCCGACGGTCTCCGCGCTCGTCAGGATCTCCCCGGCGGCCGCCCGGTCGGCGATCCGGGACGCGACGTTGACGGTCCGCCCGTAGACGTCGCCGTCGCGGAAGACCACCGGCCCTGTCTGGATCCCGATGTGGGTGGGAGGCAGGCCGGCCGCCGGCGCGCCTTCGCTCATCTCGAGGGACGCGCGCACCGCCTCGTTCGCCTTCGGGAAGTAGAACAGGCCACCGTCGCCGAGCCACCGGATCGCCCGTCCGCCGTGTCGGCGCGAGATCTCGTCCACGAGGGCTGCGAGCGTCGTCGCGAGCCTCGCGGAGAACTCGTCGCCTTCCTCCTCGGTCAAACGCGTGTAGCCCGTCATGTCCACGAAGCAGATCGCGGGTGTCGAGGCCGCTCGTTCGAGGAGTCCTGCGTGTTCGAGCGCCGCCTCCGCTCGCTGGATCGAGAACTCGGTCCAGACGTGCTGCCGGTGTCGGTGGTAGATCGCGCGGATCACGGCGTCGACCGGACCCGCCACCCGACGACCGAGCTCCGCACCGCGTCGCATCACCTCGGACTCCGCGGCCCCGGAACCCATCCACGCCTCCTCCAGCTCCTCGACGTAGAGGTCCGCCTCGGCCGAGACGAGACGGCGGATGTTGTCCGCGTACACGCGGAACAACCGACGGATACCCTGCTCCGGCGCTCCGATGTCGAGGAGGACCCGGACGAGCTCCGCGAGGACGGCGTCGTCACGCGAAACGCGATCGTCGGGATCGGGCGCCGCGAAGCCCATGGCCTCCTGGAGGCCCTGCATCAGGTGCAGCGGGATCGCCTGCTCCGCCGCGAACTCCCGGTACGTGATCGGGAGGGGTTCCGGCAGTTCCCACGCGGGCGCGTCGAGGAAGTCCAGCGCCAGCCGGCCGTCTTCGACGACCTCGACGATCGAGCGAGGAGACAGGCCGGCCGCCTCCCACATGTGGAGGAGCGCGACCACATGGACGTCTCGCTCGACGAACCGCCCCTCGCGCCGACGGACGGCGCCGAGCTCTTCGAGTCGGCGCACGTACGCTTCGTCGACGCCGGCCCGTTGTGCGAGCTGCTCGATGGAGACCGGCGTCACGGCCTCACCCGCCCCAGGCGGCGAACCCGCCCACGATCGCGCCGTACACGACGTGCGCGATCGTGCTGACCAGCGGCGTCCCGGGGCCGTAGTTCAGCATCAAGAAGCCCGGCGGTTCGACGAAGGGCGACGATCCGGCGTCCGACCACGTCTTGCCCATCCGCGGATGGACCACCGGCAGGAGAACGTTCACGAGCGCGGTCGCGGCGAACAGGCCGTGCACGAGCCCGAGGGCGCCACCGATCAGCCACCCGCTCCGTTCGATCGCGAGGAAGATCAGGGCGTACGCGAACGCGAAGAGCATCCCGAACCCGAAGTGCGCGAGGTAGCCGATGGCCTTCGCGCGCGCGCGATCGTCGGTGACGGCCGTACCGAGCAGGAAAGGGAGATCGACCCTGGTGAGCCCCAGCTCGCTCGCGGTCCGGAGGAGCGTGGTGAGCACCGCGGTCCCGATCACGCCGCCGGCCAGCGCGCCGAGGACGCTCATGCCCGGCCTCGCTCGGCGTCGGCGACCGCGCTCGCCGCCCCGACGAGCGCGAGATGCGAGAGCGCCTGCGGCAAGTTCCCGAGGAAGGACCCGTCGGCCGGGTCGGCCTCCTCCGCGTAGAGGCCCACGTCGTTGGCCATCCCGACCAGGTCCTGCAGCAGCTCGGTCGCGTCGTCGACCCTCCCGGCCCGGGCGAGCGCCTCGACGAACCAGAACGAGCAGGTCAGGAACGCTCCTTCCCGACCGGGCAGGCCGTCCTCGCCCGAGTACCGCCTCACGTACGGGCCGTCGCGGAGCTCGCGATCGATCGCCTCGAGCGTTCCGCGGATCCGGGGACCCGCCGGGTCGACGTAGCCGAGGAGCGAGGCGTGCAGGACGCTCGCGTCGAGGTCGTCCCCGTCCGCGGCGCGGACGTAGCTGTTCCGGTCGTCCGACCAGCAGCGCTCCTCGACGAACGAGCGGATCGCGTCGCGCTCGCTCGTCCATCGCGCGACGCGGTCGCCGGCGACCGCCGAAGCGCCGGCGAGCGCGATCGCGCGGTCGAGGGCCACCCAGCACATCATCTTCGACTGCGTGAAGTGCCGTGGGTCGCTGCGAACCTCCCAGATCCCCGAGTCCGGCCTGCGCCAGCTGTCGGCCACGAGGTCCGCGATCCTCGCGAACCTGGTGGCCACCTCGCGATCCAGGACGTTGCCCATGTTCACGTAGAGCGCGGCCGACTCGAGCAGCGCCCCGTAGAGATCGAGCTGCAGCTGGTCCACGGCGGCGTTGCCGGCGCGGACCGGCTTCGACCCCCGATAGCCGTCGAGGTCCAGGGCGCGCTCACGGGCCTGCGGACCGCCGTCGAGCTGGTACAGGACCTGAAGACGCGGGGAGCTGAGCTGCGACGCGCTCATCACCCACCAGAAGTACGCCTCCGCCTCGCCCGGGCAGCCGAGCGCGAGGAACGCGCCGAGCGTGAACGCCGCGTCCCGGATCCAGGAGAAGCGGTAGTCCCAGTTGCGGACGCCGCCGATCTCCTCCGGCAACGACGTGGTGCCCGCGCCCGCGATCGCGGCCGACGGCGCGAAGACCAGGAGCTTCAGCGCGAGCCCGCTCCGGAGCACGGCGTCCCGGAACGGTCCCTCGTAGGTCAGCGCTCCCACCCACCGTCGCCAGGCGGCGCCGGTCGCCTCGAGTCGGGTGGCGACCTCGTCCCGTCCCGGGAACACGAGCGGCTCGGCCCGGGCGGTGGTCATCGAGATCGTCGCCGTCGAGTCCGCGGCGACCTCCCACCGCCCGGTCACCCGCCCGCGGTCGACGATCGGCTCGCCGGCGTCGAACGAACGGATCCCCAGCGCGTCCCGTCCTGACGTCGCGACCGCGACGCCGCCGCGATCGGCGATCGAGGTGCGCGCCGCCGCGTACCCGAACCGCGGCTCGACGCTCCAACGCATCGGCGTCGACCCCGCGAGCCCCTCGACCTGACGGACGAGCTCCCGGTCGCCCGAGAGCCCGGGCTCGTGGAACAACATCCCGTCGACGACGCGGACGACGCCGGCGTCCGTCGTGAACGTGGTCTCGAGGAGGTTCGTGTCGGGCAGGTACCGGCGGGCCGCCGTGGACGGGACCTCCGGCTCCAGGGTGAACCGGCCACCGCGCCCGACGTCGAGGATCGCGCCGAAGACCGACGGCGAATCGAGGTTCGGGAGCGGGAGCCAGTCGATCGACCCGTCGAGGGCGACGAGCGCGACGGTGCGACCGTCGCCGATCGCCGCGTAGTCGCGGATCGGCGCGTAGCCCGCGCTATCCCGCATCGCGGCCGGCCCCGCTCGACGGCGCGGCGGCACGGTCCGTCACCAGGACCTGATCGTCGATCTCCACGCGGGCGGCGGGGATCGTTCGGTCGCCGTCGAGCAGCCGCTCCACCGCTTCTCGCTTGTCGGCGCCGGTCACGAACCACACCGCCCGGTCGCATCGACCGAGCGCCGGGTACGTCAGGGTCATGCGGCGGAGACCTTCGTACGGCTCGGTCGTGAGCGCGACGTCCCGATCCCGGACCTCGAGCACCGGGTCGCCCGGCACGAGAGAGGCCGTGTGCCCGTCCGCGCCGACGCCGAGGTGCACGACGTCGAGGCGGTCCGGCAGCGTGGCCGCGTACCGGTCCACCGCCCGTTCGCCGTCCTCGTCCTCGACCGGCATCCATCGCACGCCCGCGAGCGCGTCGGCAGGCAGGTCGCGCTCCTGGGCCGTCCGGTTGCGCGCCGGGTCGCCGACGGGCGCGATTCGCTCGTCCACCTGCCACGTGTGGATCCGCGACCACGGCAGTCCGAGGTCGTCGAGGCGCCGGAGCATCGGGGCCAGGCCCGATCCTCCGCTGACCGCCCACGAGCGCGGCCCTCCCGCCGACGTCTCCCGGATCGCCTCGGCCACGAGCTCGGCGGCGCGCGCGCCGGCCGTCTCCGGATCGTCCAGGACCTCGAGCCGGATCATCGCTCGGACGTGTGCCCCCCGAACCCACGGCGCATCGCCGAGAGCACACGGTTCGCGAACGCCTCGTCGTCGCGCGAGGCGAACCGCCTGAACAGGGCCGAGGTGAGTGCCTCCGCCGGGACCCCGGCCTCGATCGCCGTGATCGCGGTCCAGCGACCCTCCCCGGAGTCGGCGACGCGGACGTCCGCGTCGCGCAGCTCGGGGTCGTCGTGGACAGCGGCCGCGGTGAGGTCCAGCAGCCACGACGAGACCACGCTGCCGCGGCGCCAGACCTCCGCGACCGCCGCGACGTCGATCGGGTAGCCCGCCGCGTCAGGCGCATGCCGGAGCACGTCGAAACCTTCGGCGTACGCGGCCATCAGCCCGTACTCGATGCCGTTGTGGACCATCTTCACGAAGTGGCCGGCGCCGACGGGCCCGCAATGGACGTAGCCCTGCTCCACGGGCGCCACCTCGCCGGTGCGGTTCGGCGTCCTCGGCGCGGCGCCGACACCTGGGGCGAGCGATGCGAAGATGGGTTCGAGGTGCGTGAACAGCTCTTCGTCCCCGCCCACCATGAGGCAGAAGCCACGCTCGAGGCCGTGGATCCCGCCGCTGGTGCCGCAGTCGACGTACCGGATGCCGCGCTCGCCGAGCTCGGCCGCGCGTCGCACGTCGTCGCGATAGAAGGTGTTCCCGCCGTCGATCACGACATCGCCCGGCTCCAGATGCGCCGCCACGTCCCGGACCGCGGCCTCCGTGGCGTCGCCGGCCGGGACCATCAACCAGACGGCCCGGGGCGGGTCGAGGGCCGCCGCGAGCGACCCGAGGTCCTCCGCGCCGACGGCGCCTTCGCTCGCGAGCCGATCCACGGTCGCACGGTCCAGGTCGGTCACGACGCAGCGGTGTCCGTCGCGGAGCAGCCGCCGCGAGATGTTCGACCCCATCCGCCCGAGGCCGACCATCCCCAGCTGCATCGGCCGGTCCGTCGTCATCTGGCCTCCTTCGATCGCTCTGGTCCGGCGCCCGCGCCGCTGGGTGCGGCGCCGTCCCATGGGTGAGCCTATGGATGGGACGGCCGACTCGCTCGTCGTCTTCGGGATCACGGGGGATCTCGGGCGACGGATGACCCTCCCGGCGCTGTACCGGCTGGAGCGGCGCGAGGACCTCCCCTGCGACGTGATCGGCGTCGGCCGGCAGGATCGTTCGACCGACGACCTCCGGGAGATGGCGCGCGAGTCGATCGAACGGGCGGAGGGCTCCGTCGAGACGGAGGTCTTCGATCGCTTCTCGAAGCGATTGACGTACCTCGCCGGCGACGCCACGGACGCCGCGCTGTACGAGCGCCTCGCCGACGGGCTCGGCCCGGCGCGGACCCCCGTCTTCTACCTCGCGACGCCCCCGTCGTTGTTCGCCGAGATCGTCGAGGAGATCGGGCGGGCCGGCCTGGCCGACCGCGCGCGCGTCGTGATCGAGAAGCCGTTCGGGTACGACCTGCACTCGGCGCGCGAGCTGGACGAGCGGCTGCTCGCGGTGCTGGACGACCACCAGATCTACCGGATCGACCACTTCCTGGGGAAGGAGCCGGTCCAGGACATCCTGTATCTGCGTTTCGCGAACGAGCTGTTCGAGCCGATCTGGAACCGGCATCACGTCGAGTCCGTGCAGATCACGCTGGCGGAGTCGTTCGGGATCGAGGGTCGGGGCAGCTTCTACGATCCCGTGGGAGCCCTCCGCGACGTGGTCCAGAACCACCTGCTCCAGGTCCTCGCGCTCGTGACGATGGAGCCCCCGGCGGGCGGGGCGAGCGCGATCGCCGATCGCCGGCTCGACGTGCTCCGGTCGATCCCGGACGCCGATCCCGCCGACTACGTCCGCGGGCAGTACGAGGGGTACACGGACGAGGAGGGGGTGCGCGAGGGATCGGACACGGAGACGTTCGCGGCCCTCCGGCTCCGGATCGACAACTGGCGATGGTCCGGCGTTCCGATGCTGATCCGCGCGGGGAAGTCGATGGCGTCGGACGTGAGCGCGGTCGACGTGCAACTCCGCCGCCCGCCCGAGATCCTCCTCGGGGAGGAACGGATGCGGGTCCGACGCCACAACCACATCTCGATCAGGATCGGGAAGGACGCCGGCGCGAGCATCGGCGTGCTCGTGAAGGACCCCGAGAACGACTCGGCGGAACCGGTGCACCTCGACGTCTCGTTCAAGGAGCAGCTGGCGCGGAGCCCGACACCCTACGAACGACTGCTCGGCGAGGCCCTCGAGGGCGACCCGACGTTGTTCCCGCCCCAGTCGGTGGTCGAGGAGCTTTGGCGGATCGTCCAGCCCCTGCTGGACGATCCGCCGCCGGTCGAGCCGTACGCTCGCGGCTCCTGGGGTCCCTCGGCGGCCGATCGTCTGGCCGAGCGGTACGGTGGATGGAGGTCGCCTGCGGCCCAAGGCGCGGCGCGGCCGTCCAGCCGACGATGACGAGGGAGCGGCGCATGGAGTCCAAGGAGAGACGGGTCGTCGACGAGATCTCGGCGGTGGCGAAGGCCGGCGACGGGCGCCGACCGCTGAGCGATCCCGAGGAGACCTCGCCGTGGGAGAACGTCCGACCCAGGATCGTCACGGACGACCAGTGGCAGCGGTTCGAGGGCGCCGTCGCCGAGATGTTCGAGGCGTTCGGCATGGACCTCGAGACCGAGGGGACGCAGAACACGCCGCGCCGGTTCGTCCGGGCGCTGTTCGAGGCGACGTCCGGGTACGAGGGCGACCCGAAGCTGCTCACCGCGTTCCCGACCGAGTGCCGCGGCGGACCCGACTGCAGGATCAGCCAGGTGATCGAGGGCCCGATCCCGTTCTTCTCGCTCTGCGAGCACCACGCGTTCCCGCTCTACGGGGTGGCGCATGTGGGGTACGTGGCGCACGAGCAGATCATCGGGATCTCGAAGATGACGAGGCTCGTCCGCGTGTACGCGCGACGGTTCACGGTGCAGGAGCGGCTCGGCCAGCAGATCGCCGACCACCTGAACGAGATGATGGAGCCGCACGGCGTCGCGGTGCACCTGGAAGCCGCGCACCTGTGCACGCAGATGCGGGGCGTGCGCGAGGAGCGGTCGCGGACGACGACGTCGTTCTGGCGAGGGAACTACGAGCGCGACCCGGAGATGCGGCGCGAGTTCCTGACCGTCGCCCAACGATCGAGCGGTGACTGACCTCGGGGTCCGCCTCGAGTCCCTGTTCGACGAGCGGAGCGAGGCGGCCGCGATCCCGCTGCCGACGGAGCTGGAGGCCGCGTACGGCGGACCCTTCGTCCTGCCGGAGGAGGTCGTCTACGCGAACTTCGTGACCTCGATCGACGGCGTGGCGGCGATCGAGGGGGTGAAGGCCTCGTCGGCGGCGATCAGCGGCGCCGAGCCGGCCGACCGGTTCGTGATGGCCCTCCTGCGAGGCGTGGCCGACGCCATCGTCGTCGGGACGGGGACCTTGAAGGAGCACGGCGGTCCGTGGACCGCGGAGAAGGCGTACCCCCCGGTGGCCGGGCGGATCGGCGAGATCCGCGCGGAGGTGTCGACGACGCCGGCGCCGACCTTGGTCGTCGTGACGGCGAGCGGCGAGCTACCCCCGGATCATCCGTCGCTGCCGGACGCCGTCGTCGTGACGACGGCGTCCGGCGCCCGCGCCGTTGCGGAGCGAGCGATCCGCTGCGCGGAGGTGATCGACGTCGGCGACACCGAGGACGTCGACGCGGCGGCGGCGATCGCGCGACTGCGCGATCGCGGCCACCGCCGGATCCTCACCGAGGGCGGGCCGTCCCTGATGGGGTCGATGCTCGTGGCCGGCGCGGTGGACCAGCTCTTCCTCACGATCTCGCCGCGGCTCCTCGGCGGCGGCGACGAACGGCCGCCGCTCTCGGGCGGGACCGACCTCCTCGCCACCGCGCTCGGCGGGACGCTCCTCGGTCTGCGTCGCGCGGGCGACTACCTCTTCCTGCGCTACGAGCTGCGACCCGGCGAGGCGCCGACGGAAGACTGACGGGCGGCCGGGCTCCCGAACCGTTCGATCGCCGCGGCCCACGCCGCGTCGAGGTCCGCGCCGGGCGGGAACCGACCGTCGAGCTCGAGGATCGTCATCCCGTGGGCGAACGCCCAAGCGGCCCGCGCGAGGTCGGGATCGCCGCCGACGGCGATCCCGACCGGCTCGCCCGCCCATGCCTCGAGGCCCTCGGGCAACCGCTCCCTCGGCAAGTGACCCTCGGTGAGGAGCCGGTAGAGGTGGGGATGGGCGAGCGCCCACCCACGATAGGCGCGCGCGAGCGCGCCGAGCGCGCCGTGCTCCTGCTTCGGACCCTCGCTCTTCGCGACCGCGCCGTGGAACAGCTCGCCGATCTCGCGGAACGCGTCGGCGATCAGGAGTGCCTCGAGCTCCTCCTTCGACTCGACGTGCTTGTAGAGGGACGGCGCGCGGATCCCCATCGCCCCGGCGAGCCGTCGCATCGTGAGGCCGTCGGGGCCGTCGCGTTCGAGCAGCTCGCGCGCGGTGGCCACCGCCTCCCGGACCCGCGGGCTTCGCTCCGGCGCCAGGGTCACGACGCTGTCGACTGGCGACGGCGCTCCGCGACCCGGCGCGCCATCGCCTCGTTCATCGCGTGGAACCCCCTCGTCGTGCCGCCCTCGAGCCGCCGCCACAGGAGCGGGACCAGCACGCCGCCGAAGCGCTCGCCCTGGACGAAGCGGACCCGGCCCGGCCCCGCCTCCTCGATCCGGAAGCGATGCTCGCCGTCGAAGATCCCGGGGACGAGCAGATGCCCCAGCCACCGCAGCTCGTGCGGTGGCTCGACGGCGACCACCGTGGGACGGAGCGTCATCGCCCGACCGCCATCGGGTTGGAGGCGGACCTCCAACTTCGCGCCGTGCCGGAGCTCCCCCTCGAACGTCGTGATGAACGGGTTCCACTCGGCGTGCGCCGGCAGGTCCGCCAGCACCGCCCATACCTCGTCCGGTGTGCCGTCGAACTCGATCTCGGTCGCGAGCTCTCTCATCGTCCTGTCCCTTCCTCGGCTAACGGCGTTAGCTTAGGCGAACAACGTTAGCCTGTCAACCCGAGGCCGGGAGTACCCGCGAGGGAGATTGCGCATCGACCTTCGTTCCCGCTCGATCCGGCCGCCGTTCGGGGCGACCGGGAGCGACGTCAGCGGAGCACGAGGGACCCGTCGGGGCGGACGGATGCGTTCGACCGCGGTCGGTCAAACGGCGGTGCCTGGAACCCGCTCCCCCACTCGCGTTCGGCCACGTCGAGCTGCCATCTGAGCTCTCGATCGGTGCCGGGGAGCCGTGTGGCCGAGTACATCGCCCACGGTCGGCCGACACCGCTCGAGAACGTCACGAAACACCCCTGGTAGCGATCCTCCGAGAACGCACCCCCGATCTCCGCGGACGGATAGTCGAGAACGCTCACTTCGGATCTGTGGGCACCGTTCGCCGGAGCGTTCCAGAGCGCGACACACTCCGCGGTCGCTGGAGCGCTCGACGGGATCCAGTCCTCGAAGAAGAGAAGCAGGACCACGGCGACACCGGCCCCGCACATCCCCGCGAGCACACCGAGTAGTTTCACTTCGCCAACGTTACGTCGTTCCCGGCGCGGCCGAACGACTACGAGCTCGCCGCGACCTTCCAGAGGTAGCCGTCCGGATCGCTGAAGTAGCCGAAGTACCCCCAGTCGGTGCGTGATGCCTCCTTCACGACGGCGCCGCCCGCCTTCACGGCGCTCGCGATCACCGCGTCGACGTCCTCGCTCGAGGCGACGATGTGGTGGAACGAGATGCCCGGGAACCCGGAGCCCTCGGCCGGAACGCCGGCGTCCTGTGCGGCCGCCTCCCGCGGGTACAGCGCGAGCGCCGAGGACCCTTCCCCCAGGCTCATGGACACGAAGGTCGGGTAGTCCTGCTGCATCGTGCAACCCAGCTCCTCGTAGAACGCCTTGGAGCGAGCGAGGTCCTGGACCCCCAGCATGATCGCGGTCGCCTGCAAGGTCATGGCTCTCTCCTTCCCGTGTCGATGCCTTCGACCCTCTGACGGAGGCCGGCGACGGCGTGTGACCGCTCAGGGCCCCTGATCGGCGTTCTCCTTCTCCCAGACCGAGACGTGGGTCCAGTTCTGGGAGGGATAGGGCTCGCGCCCCCAGCCGCTCCACCGTTCACGCAGCCGGAGGCCGGCGAGCCGGGCCATCAGGTCGAGTTCAGACGGGTAGGCGTAGCGGATGCGGACCGGATACATCCGCACGCTCCCGTCCCGGATCACGACGTGACCTGTCTCGACCCGTTGGGCGAACGGATCGTGTGTCGAGGCCTCGAGCGACAACTCATCGACCTCCAGCCATTCGACGGAGACCCGTTGCCCATCCGTCTCGAACCGCGAGGCGTCCGGCACGAACGCCTGCATCACGAACGCTCCGCCCTCCGAGAGATGGGCCGACACCGCCCGGAAGGAGGAGAGCTGCTCCTCCTGGGTGAGCAGGACGAAGAACGTGCTGAAGACGACGTACACGAGTTCGAACGTCGTCTGGAGCGAGAAGCCGGCGAAGTCGCCGAGCGTCGTGGCGAGCCGATCTCCGCCCGTCTTGGCGCGCAGCACCGCGAGCATCGACTCGGACGCATCGATCCCGTGGACCTCCACACCGGCTTCGGACAGCGGGATCGCGATCCGCCCCGTTCCGATCCCGAGCTCGAGCGCGGGTCCCTCCCCGACCAGCTCCCGCAGGAACGTCACCGCCCGCGCGGTGTCCTCCGCGAACAGGTCCTCGTACCGGTCGTCGTACGCACCCGCGATCCGGTCGCCGTACGTCGGAGGTGTGTAGTCCTCGGTCACGCCGGCGAGCGAACCAGCCGGTTCAGCTCGCGTCAAACCCGCGGAGTCCGGACGAGCTGAGCGGAGGCCGCCCGATCGCCCGTCGTTCATGCCGGCTCATAGGCCGTGACGATCACACCGGTGGTCGTCGTCTGCGAGTCCGTGAGTCGCAGCGCCCGGACCTGCTCCTCCTCGTCGAAGAGCCTCCGCCCCGAGCCGAGCACGAGCGGATGGATCAACAGCGTGTACCCGTCGATCAGATCCGCGCGCATCAGCGACCGCACGAGCTCACCGCTGCCGAGGATCACGATGTCCCCGTCCACCGCTCCTTTGAGTCTCGGAACCGCTTCGGTCGCGTCCCCGCCGAGGAGGGTCGAATTCTGCCACGGGAGCGGCTCCTCGAGGGTCCTGGACGCGACGTACTTCTCCGCCGCGTTCAGGTGCTCGGTGAACGGGTTCCGCTCGGGCTGGTTGGGCCAGAAGCTGGAGAAATCCTCGTAGGTCCGCCGGCCGAAGAGGAGCCCGCCCGTCTTCGCCATCCCCTCGGCCGCCAGCTCGCCCATCACCGGATCGGCATACGAGGCCGCCCACCCGCCGTGTCCGAACCCGCCGCGGGTGTCTTCGTCGGGGCGTCCCGGCGCCTGGATCACGCCGTCGAGCGACATCGAGAGGAACACGACGATCCTGCCCATGGGTGCGCTCCTTCCCTCGTCACCCCCTTCGCCACTCACCCTCCCAAAGCCGTGGCTCGCCCGTCGAGGCGACCTCGGTATCGTCGACGACGATGGACGTCACCGATCCGCTCGGATGCTCGTCGGCCGAGGAGTGGCGGCGCTGGCTCGAGCGGCACCACGACGTCGATGACGGCGTGTGGCTGGTGATCTCGAAGAAGCACGCCACGACGCCGGGGGTCGGTCTGGTCGCGGCGACGGAGGAGGCGCTGTGCTTCGGCTGGATCGACAGCGCGATGCGGCCGGTCGACGACGAGACCTACGTCCTCCGGTTCACGCCCCGGAGGGCCAAGAGCGCGTGGTCCGAGGTCAACAGGGCGCGAGCCGAGCGGTTGATGGCCGAGGGCCGGATGACCGAGGCCGGCCTCGCCCGGATCGTCGAAGCGAAGCGGGACGGGCGCTGGGATCGGGTCCCGTGAGGGCTCGGACTTCAACACTCCTCTTCATCTGCCGATGAAGACAGGGCCATGGCTTTCCCGCCGGTGCTCGAGCTCCTTCGGCGCCGGCCCGACGAGGCTCAGCACGTTCCGGGGCCGGTCGGGTCGCGAGCGCTCGGTATCGGCCTGCGCACGAGCCTGCTCGCGCCCCTCGGCGCGGCGGCGGCCGTCGCCGTCGTCGCCGGTCAGGATCCGAAGGCGGGTGCGTTCGTCCCGCTGGTCGTGGCGATCGCGATCCTGGGGATCGCGGTCACGTTCCTCCCGTGGGACCGGATGGCCGGCAGCGCCTGGGGTCGGCAGGTCCTCTACGTCTGGGCCGGCCTCGACCTCCTCCTGATCACCCTCGCCGGCTGGTCCGCGGCAGGGGTCGACGCGGCGCTCCCACTGGGCTTCGGGGTGACGATCGTCTTCTTCGCCGTGGTGTTCCCGATCCGTGGGCAGGCCGCGTTCCTCGCCGCGATGCTCGCCTGCTACGCGGCCGTGCTCCTGTCGACCGAATTCGACGTCCTGTCGTTCGCGATGCTCGCCACGCTCGGTGGGCTCGCCTGCTTCCTCTCGCGCGAGGTGCGTCGCCGGATCGACGCGATCGATCGGGCGCGCGTCGCGGCGGAACGGCGATGGGCGGTGACGTCCCTGGTCGCGGCATCGATCCGCGATCGACCGGACGCCGACCCCGCGGCCGTGCTGCAGGGCGTCGTCGAGGCCGTCGTGTCGATGGGATACGCGGCGGCGGCGATCCACGTCGTGGACGCGGATGACCCGCGGATCGTGGTCCCGGCGGAGATCGACGAGCGGCACGAGCGGATCCTGCGGTCGGCGCCGGACTCGATCCGCACGGCCGTACTGGAGCAGGGCCGGACCGTCGTGGTCGCGGCCGGGAGCGAGGAGGGGCAGACGACCCGTGTGCTGCGCGACGCCGGGCTCGAGGCGATCGCGGCGACGCCGATCATCGTAGAGAAGCGCCCCGGCGCGATCCTGCTGGTCGCGAGCGACGACCCCGACCCGATCTCTCAGCGAGAGCTCGACGCGTTCGCGATGTTGGCGGCGCCCGCCGGGCTCGCGCTGGTGAACGCGGCGCGCGGGGAGGACGAGCGGCCCGCGACCGGGATGCGGCCGGCGACGGACCCAGGGGCGGCCAGGCTCGAACTCGTCACGCAGCTGTCGCATGAGGTCCGGAAGCCACTCGGGCTCGTCGCCGACGCGGCCCGCGCCCTCCGGGGGACGGACGACGCGGGGGAGCGCGACCGGCTCGTCGCACGCCTGTTGGCGAGCGCGGGTGCGCTGGAGGTCACGCTCAGCGGCCTCCTCGACCTCTCACTCCTGGACGCGAAGCCGGTCGAGCTCGACATGCACGAGCTCGACCTGGCAGAGGTCGTCACTCGCGTGGCCGAGCGGAGATCGGACCTGTTCGAAGATCGAGAGCTGAGGCTCCACGCGCCGTCCGGGATGACCGTCGAAGCCGACCCCACGCTGATCGAGCAGGCGATCGAGCACCTGCTCGTCGCCGCGGCCACGTCGACCCCGCCGGGGAGGGTCGTCGAGGTGGGCGTGGGCCGAACCGACGACGGCACGGTCGTGACCGTCGAGGGCCACGGCACGATCCCACCCGGACTGCTCGACCGGATCGAGGATCCACGGATGAACGGATCCGGTGCGCCGGCGGGTCCGGTCGTGCGGCTCATGTTGGCCTCCCGCATCATGCAGCTCCATGGGACCCGGCTCGAGATCGAGAGCGGGGCGCAGCAGCGAACCCGCGCCCGGTTCCAACTGCCGGATGAACTCGGAGGTGGGCTCCTTCCCGTGTCCGCAGCGACCCCGGCCAAGCTCACGCCCGCCGAGGCGATGCTGTTCACCCCCGCCGTCCTCGCCGCTGCGGCCGACGTGCCGCCGCTTCCCACCGACGACGACGAACCGGTGCCGCCCGGCCGGATCGCGGCCGCCGCGGCGGCGATCGCCACGGCGGCGAGCACGCTCGTGGTCACCGGGATGGTGCCGGAGCTCCCCAGCCGGCCGATCCCGGTCACGGTGCGCCCGGCCCGCGACGTGGACGAGGGAACGAAGAAGGGGAAGGCCGAGGCCGCCGGTCAGGAGAAGGCCGAGAAGAACGACCGGAGCGCCGGATCGTCGGCGAACGACGGCGGAGGCGGCTCGGCACCATCTCCCTCGCCGTAGCCGAACCGCCCCGTCCCGCGCGCACCCGGCCTGCCGCCGTCGCTCGGGTCTGATAGGGAATGGACCGAGAGGAGGGATGCGTGATGAAGCTCGGCGGCATCCTCATCGGTTCCGAGGACCCGGACCGGCTCGTGGCCTACTACACGAAGCTGTTCGGTGAGCCAGGCTGGAGCGAGGGCGGCTACACGGGCTGGCAGTTCGGCTCGGGCTGGGTGACGGTCGGCGTCCACGACCAAGTGAAGGGCAAGAGCGCCCATCCGGGGCGCGTGATCTGGGACCTCGAGACCGACGACGTCAAGGGGGACTTCGAGCGGTTCAAGGCCGCCGGGGCGACCGTCGTCCAGGAGCCGTACAGCCCCGGGGAACAGCCGGACGGCCTGATCGCGACGTTCTCCGACCCCGACGACAACTACTTCCAGCTGGTCAGCCCGATGGACATGTGACAGGGCCGAGATCCGGGGCGCGGCGGGCGGAGGCATGCGGTTCGACGAGGTCGTGCGCGCGTCGCGCGACGTCGCCGACACGTCGTTGCGTCTGAAGAAGATCGAACGGTTGTCGTCGGTCCTCGCGAACCTGCGACCCGAGGAGGTGCCGGTCGCGGTCGCGTACCTCTCCGGCGTCCTGCCGCAGGGCTCGATCGGCGTGGGCTGGGCCTCGCTGAAGGATCCGCCGCCGCCCTCCGAGCGCGCGTCCCTGGAGCTGCTCGACGTCGACGCGACGCTGCGCCGGATCGGCGCGCTCTCCGGGGCGGGTTCGCAGGCGGCCCGCAGGACCGAGCTCCGAGACCTGTTCTCGACGGCGACCGCGGACGAGCAGCGCTTCCTGCGCGGCCTCCTGACGGGTGAGATCCGTCAGGGGGCGCTCGAGGGCGTGATGGTCGACGCGGTCGCCCGTGCGGCCGGCGTCCCCGTCGCCGAGGTCCGCAGGGCGGCGATGCTGGCCGGCGACCTCGGCGCCGTGGCGGCGGCGGCGATCGAGGGCGGCTCCGACGCCCTCGTCCGGTTCCGGCTGCAGCTCCTCACGCCGCTGCGGCCGATGCTCGCGCAGTCGGCCGAGGACATCCCCTCGGCGTTCGCGCGGATCTCGCCCGCCGCGGTCGAGTGGAAGCTCGACGGCGCCCGGCTCCAGGTGCACCGGAAGGGCGGCGAGGTCCGGGCGTACACGAGGAACCTCGCGGACGTGACCGATCGGGTCCCCGAGATCGTGGGCGCGATGCGGGGTCTGGAGCTGGACGCGGCGGTCTTCGACGCCGAGGCGATCGCGCTGCGTGGGGACGGCCGGCCGCACCCGTTCGGGCTCACGATGAGCCGCTTCGGGAGCCGCAGCCGGAAGGACCTCACGGAGCTGCGGGAGGGGTTCCCGCTCACCTCGTTCGTGTTCGACGTGCTGCACCTCGACGGGGAGGACCTGATCGACCGCCCCGCGGCCGAGCGCTTCGCGATCCTGGACGATCGCGTGCCCGAGCACCTCCGGGTGCCGAGGGTCGTGACCGACGACGTGGCCGCTGGCGAGCGCGTCCTGGAGGACGCGCTCGCCCGCGGCCACGAAGGCGTGATGGTGAAGGCGCTCGACGCCCCCTACGAGGCGGGGCGTCGAGGCGCCGGATGGCTGAAGGTCAAACGCGCCGACACGCTCGACCTGGTGATCCTCGCGGCCGAGTGGGGCCACGGCCGGCGCCAGGGATCGCTCAGCAACCTCCACCTGGGCGCGCGCGATCCCGACACCGGCGGGTTCGTGATGCTCGGCAAGACGTTCAAGGGCCTGACCGACGAGATGCTCGCCTGGCAGACCGAGCGGCTGCAGGAGCTCGAGACGCACCGCGACGGCATCACGGTCCACGTCCGGCCGGAGCTCGTCGCCGAGATCGCGTTCGACGGCCTGCAGACGAGCCCGCGGTACCCCGGCGGGATGGCGCTCCGGTTCGCCCGGGTGAAGGGGTATCGGCCCGACAAGCGGCCGGACGAGGCCGACACGATCGAGACCGTGCGGGCGATCCACGCGCGATCCGCCGGCTGACGATGCCGAAGCGCAGCGCAGGACTCCTCGCGTATCGACGAGCCGACGGGGGCTTCGAGGTGCTGCTCGTGCATCCGGGCGGGCCCTACTGGCGCGGGAAGGACGACGGCGCGTGGTCGATCCCGAAAGGTGAGCACGATCCGGACGAGGATCCGCTCGAGGTCGCGATCCGCGAGTTCCGCGAGGAGCTCGGCGCCGATCCGCCCGACACCGGCACGGCCGTCCCGCTCGGTGAGCACCGGCAGCCGAGCGGCAAGCTCGTCACGGCCTGGGCGATCGAGGGCGACGTGGACGTCAGCGAGATCCACAGCAACACGTTCGAGATGGAGTGGCCGCCCCGCTCCGGCCGGACCGCTCAGTTCCCGGAGGTCGACCGAGCCGGATGGTTCGCCCCCGACGAGGCCCGCCGGAAGCTCCTCCGCGGCCAGGTCATCCTCCTCGACCGACTCGCGCGCGTCCTGGAGGAGTCGGTCCAGGACGGCTGACCGTTCAGCCGGTCGGCGCCTCGCGATCGACCCCAGCCGCCGGGCCGTGGACCTCCGGTCCCGCATCCTCGTGACGGATCCGCTCCCGCTGCTCGGCGTAGTGGACCGCCTCGCTCGCGATCAGCGCGACCAGCACCGCGGCGAGCAGCGCGAGCGCACCCAGGGCGGGCAGCTCGGCCGCCAGCGGGATCAGCGCCGCCAACAGGATCGCGATGACGATCCTCCGGAGGGTGAGTACACCCCACGTCCGCCACTTGAACCCCACGTGGCCGAGCATGAACAACGCGGCGCCGCCGTAGAGCGCGGCCAGCGGGAGCAGCTGGAGCGGATCGTTCCCGTGGCCGTCGGTCGACTCTGCCACGAGATGGAGCACCTCCTCGATCCCGAGCGCCACGAGCACGATCCCCGCGATCATCGGGAGGTGCAGGTAGCTGTACGCATCCCGCGCCATCCGGGCGCGCTCCTCCCCCTGGAGCCGCCGCAGGACGCGCTCGGCCACGAGCGCGACCACGTCGAAGTACGCCCACCAGATGCACCCGGCGACGGCGAGCGCGAGCACCGCCCCGACGATGATCGGCCACGAGATCGGGAACGCCGCGATCCCGACGCCGATCGCCACGATCGACTCTCCCAGCGCGACGATCACGATCAGTCCGTGCCGTTCGGCGAAGTGCGACGCCGAGCGGAGCCGCCATCCCGACGCCCCGCCGAGGATCGTGCCGACGTAGTCGACGACGATCACGATCGCCCACGCGACGGTCTGGGCCACGCCCTCGAGCTGCGACGCCACGAGCAGGCCGATCGTGCTCACGACGACGACCGGACCGAACTTCAGGAGCTGCGTACGCAGTCCGCGGTCGTGCTCGGTGCGCGCCGTCATCCAGAAGATCGCCAGATGCAGGAACCGGACCGCCAGGTACGCGAACGCGACGACGACCGGTCCGTCGAGCCCACCGACGAGGTCGTCGAACGCCTCCGGGACGGACACGGCCATCACGAACATCGCCGCCATCGCCCCGAACATCGCGACGCGCCCGAGGCCCTCCTCGGCCTGCACGACGTTGCCGAGCCACGCGTAGCCCACCCAGCACCACCACAGGAGCGACAGGACCAGGAGACCGCGGGCGATCGCGTGCACACCGGGCAGGTCGTCGGACGACATCAGCGAGGTGACCTGCGTGAGCGAGAACACGAACACGAGATCGAAGAACAGCTCGATCGGCGTGACGCGGGCCTCCTCCTGCACGGGAAGCAGGCGCGGATGCCGCTCGGTCCTCACGGCGCCAATCGTCTCACCGCCGGGGCGTTCGGTGAAGGCTGACCCTACGGAACGGCGTGGAAGCGGATCGAGTCGATCACGTCCTGCACGAGGGCATCGACCTGCCCGCGCGGCTCCGCCCACACGTCGTCGACGACGAGGACGAGCGTGTCGTCGACGTCGACCGCGAGGAGCCGGTTCGAACCGTCCTCGATCGTGAACTCGCCGTCGTCGCCGCCGAACAGCGGGACGCTCTCGGTCGTCCGGAAGCGGAGCTCGAACGCCCGAAGCCCGTCGATGGTCGTCGGGGTCACCGGCTCGGCCTCGAGCTCGTCGATCGACGCGATCGTCCGCAGCGCCGCCGCCGGGTCGAGGTCGTCGGCATCCACCTCGCCCTCGGCGCCGAGGACGAAGCCCGGGCGCGCGAACCCGAGGAGCACGCCCTCCTCGCGCTGGACGTCGAAGAACTCCGCGTGCGCATGGCCGCCCACCCATCCTGGCCCGATCTCGAAGCTCATCCGCGGCTCGAACGCGTCGTAGGTGTACCGACCGGGTTCGAGCGGCGCCCCGTCCCCGACGAACGCCGTGGGCGAGGGCGACGACGGTGGGGATCTCTGCTCCGGAGCCGCGCCGCACGCCACCGCGAGGCCGACGAGCACGACGAGGAACGCGGCTGGTCTCACGCGTTCCCCTCGAGCTCCTCGAACGCCGCCTGGACGGCCCGGCGGAGGTCCACCGTGGCTGCGCGCGCGCGCGTCGGATCGCCCCTGAGATGGCGCACGATCGTATCCGCCACCATCCGAACGTGGGGCGAGCCCTGCTCGACCCGCCGTCGGCCCGTCGCGGTCAGAGTCACGAGCTTCGATCGCCGGTCCCGCGGGTGCTCGATCCGCTCGATCTCGCCTGCCGCCTCGAGGCGGTCGAGCTGATCGGAGATGGTCATGAAGGCCTGGCCGAGCGCGGCGGAGAGCTCCCTCGTCGTCCGCGGGCCTTCGCGGTGGACGTGGGCGAGGAGCGCGAGGAGCTCCCCGGAGAGCCCGTGGCGGCGCAGCTCGCCGCGGACCAGTCCGTCGACGTACTGGCCGATCGCCCAGAGCTCGATCAGGTCGAGCCCCGTGGTGCGCCGCTCGACCGTCCCCGATCGCCGGCGTCCCGACTCCTGCGGCATCCAAGGAGGCTATCACGGTTCCGTGATACTCAGCAGGCGGGTGGTCAGGGCTGCGACAGCACGCGGAACGGGCCCAGCCGCACGAAGAGCATCACCCCGACGAGCCGTTCCAGGTCGCGGGCCGCCCGCAGCGGTCCGACGTCGACGGGATGGAAGCCCATGTCTCGCGCCAGCGCCGCCACCATCTTCTTCGCCCCTGCATGATCGGCCGCGAGCAGCATCGACGAGGCCACCCCGTCCACCACCGGTGCGCTCAGGTGCGTCGCGTGCACGTGATTCCAGCCCTTGACCACGCGAGCTCGGGGGACCAGTTCCTGGATCCGCTCCGCCGCCGAGCCCTTCTTCAGCTCGTCGCGCTCGCGCTGGTTCATCGGGTTCGTCATGTCGACGAGCGTGACGCCACGGAGCTCGCCGAGATCCGGGAGCGCATCCGGCACCGCCCTCCACGGCACGGCCAGGAACACGACGTCGGCGCCGTCGACGGCGTCACCGGAGGTGGCGCCGCCGCTCGCCCCTGTCTTCTTCGCGATCGCGGTCGCGCGATCGGGATCGCGAGACCCGATCACGACCTCGTGCCCCGGCGACAGCGCCTGCGCGAACCCCCGGCCCATCCTGCCCGTGCCGATCACAGCGATCCGCATCGCCTATCCCTCCGACGTGCCGTCGGGGAACGTGAGCGAATAGACCTCCTGTCCCTTCGGGTACTCCTTCGTCGGTCTGCTCACGCGGTCCGCACGCATCCCGAGCGCCTCGTAGACCCCGGCCTGTTCGTCGTGGAGATGCTCGCCCAGGTAGACGTTCGCGAAGATCTCCTGCGGCCGTGACGCGGCCGAGACCATCCGGACGGCGCCCACGACCGGGGGACCGACCACCGTCAGCTCGCCGGCGATCTCCACCAGGAATCCGGGACCGGCGTCAAGCCCGATCGATAGGCCGACGCCGTCCGAGAGGTTCTGGGAGTTCCTCCGGAAGTCCTCGAGCACACGGCGATGGAACAGCTCGATCAGCTGGTGCGCGGTGTGGGCGAGGTTGCCCGCGGCCTCGACGAACCGGCGCTGGTACTCCTCCCTGCTCGACGACTGGACGACCCAGTAGGCCAGGAAGCCGTCCCCGGTGAACTTGTCGAACCATCCACCGGGCGTGCCGATCCCGCTCCGCACCGCGGACACGAACTTGTCCATGATCTTCGCGAACTGCTCGAACCGGACGGCTTCCTTCATCAGGAGCGTCGACTCGCGGATGTCCGCGGCCATCACGAACATCTGGAGCGGCGTCGTGTCGATGATCGCGTCGAGGAGCTCCTCGCGCGCGAACCGCTCCTCCCAGTCCGGCGGCGCGTGGTTCGTCAGCAGCTCGGCGACCCGAACGCGCTCCCGGTCGCGATCGACGTCGTGCGGCGCAGCTTCCTCGGCCATGCCGAGGCAGACTAGCGGCAGGTTCCCGTCAGCGCGGCTTCCCCTGGCGGAGCGTCGCGATCGACTTCGCGATCCGCCGCTGCCGCGTCTCCTCGGTCTTCGCGCCCTCGATCGCCAGGACGTGCCAGCTCTGGTTGCTGTACGAGAGCGACTCGAACGTGGCCTTCGCCTTCGGTTCTTTCCACAACGCCGCCGCGAGATCCTTCGGGACCGACACCTCGCGTGGCGCCGTGTCGACCTCGACGTCCACGTCGATCACGTCTCCGGCGGCGACACGCGCCTTCTCGCGGTTCTCGGCGCTCACGCCGAGCATGAAGCGCCCATCCATCGACGCGATCGAGCTGCGGTACGAGTGCCCGTTGATCGTCACGCGGACCGCCGGGCGCTTCCCGGCGCCGAGACGCTCGACGACGGTCGAGGGGACCTCGACGCCGGTCGCCGTCTTCCCGCTCCGCTCGAGCGTCGCGCGGAACTTCACCGGAGGAAGAACCCCTTCAACGCGGGCGCCAGCACGGTCGGATCGACGTCGTGACCCTGGCCGTCGAGGAGGCGAACGTCGCCGTCGGGGAGGGCATCCGCGAGCGCCTGCGCGGAGTCTCGCATGAACGGCATGTCCGCCCCGCCGGCCACCACGAGCGTCGGCACCTTGACGTTCCCGGCGCGCTCGACGGGCACGTCGTAGTCGCCCATGATCCGCGCGTCGTACGCGAGCGTGTGGGCGAGCGCCTCCGTGGCTGCCCACCACGGTTGCGATCGCGCGCCGGCCACCATCTCGGCCGGCAATCCCACCACCTTCGACATGAAGAACTCGACCGCGTCGCCACGGCGCCCTTCCGCCACCATCCGCTCGTACTGCTCGACCTGGTTGCTCGGCGGCTTCGGGAACCCCTCGGGGATGAACGGCGGCTCCCAGAGCGCCAGCTTGTCGACGGGCACACCCTGTTCCGCAGCGATCAGCGCGAGCGCGGCGCCGGAGGACGACCCCCAGAGGTGCGCCGAGCCGCCGGCCGCCTCGATCACGGCCTGGATGTCCTCGACCTCCCGATCGATCGCGTACGGCGGGGTGTCGCCGCTGTCGCCGCGACCCCGGCGGTCGTAGTTCAGGACCGTGAAGTCCTTCGCCAGCTCGTTCGCGAGCGGGACGTCGGCCATGCGGCTGACGGAGCCGCCGCACACCAGCACGACGGGCGG
>DASUPO010000003.1:0-8407 GCA_036281075.1 Actinomycetota bacterium
CGCGGAGATGTCCTCCTCAGCGAGCGCGACCGCTCCCTGAGCGCTCGCCGTCGTCGCGTCGAGGGCGGCGGCCGGCGATCCACTCGAGATGGTCTCGAGCTCCGCGACGGCCGCTCTTGCTGTCTCCACGTCGTCCATGACGAGGGCCACCTCCACCAGTGCCGCCAACACACGCGCGCGCCGGAGGCGGCTTTCGGTCGGCGCGCTCGCAGCGACCCGCAGCGCGGCGAGGGCGGCCTCACCCTTCCCCTGCGCCAGCCGCAGGAGGGCGAGACCCGGCTGGGGTTCGAACCCGAGATCGCGCGCGCGGGCGAAGGAGTCCTCGGCGCCCGCGGCGTTCCCCGACCGTCGGCGGATCTCCCCTGTCTCGTAGACGGCCTGCCCCGCAGCGCCCGGATCGGATCCCATCAGCTCCTCGCTCGCTCGAACCGCCTCGGCCTCCGCTTCCGCCCATGCCCCACGCAGGCGCAGCACCTCGGCCCGATTGATGCGACACATGCCGGGGAACGGGGACTCGGGCGGCAGCGACTCGCACCAGGCCCGCGCGGCATCGCTCCATTCCCCCGCGCGACCGACGTCCGCGAGCTCGAGGCACGCGGCGATGACGTTGCAGTAGACGATGCCCGTGAAGAACGGGCTGAGCTCGCCAGCGACCACGCTCGTCATCGCCTCGTCGAGGAGCGCCACGCCGGCCGCGATGTCCCCGGTCGCCACCAGGATCAGGCCCCGAGTGTGGGTCGCCATCGCCGTGAGGTCGGGGTCACGGAACCGCCGAGCCAGCTCACCGGCGCGATCCGCCAGCTCGGCCGCCCGTTCGAGGTCGCCGGCGTACCGCGCCACCGTCGCCTCCACCACCAGGAGCAGCCCGTGGCCGGCCGTCTCCTCGACCTCCTCCGCCTTGCGCTGGGCCTTCATCAGCCACCCGGCCCCGACCGAAGGCTCGCCGCGCGTGAAGTGATCCACGCTGAGGCGCGCCGCCATCCACGCGGCACGGACCGCGTCCCCGGCCGCCGCATAGCCGGCGAAGGCCCGCTGGCGGGCGACGATCGACTCGTCGATCCTGGAGAGCCACCAGGCGGAGTCCGCGAGGAGCTCGAGGTCGCTCGGCTCCATCGCGCTCGGATCCATGCCCTGGAGCGTCTCGTACGCCTCGCGCCACGCGCCTCGCTCGGCCGCCTTCCGAGCACCTCGGATCTCGGTGCTTCGCTCGGACATCCCTACCCTTCTCCCGCGCGAGGACCGCGTGCGGGGCGACCCGGCTGAAGCGCAGCCTATCGACGCGTGCGGGCCGGCGCTTCCCGTGACACCGAGATGCGGTGCCGCGGCCGGGGGGCGGTAGCCTCTCACCCCCGACGCGGTTCGGTTCGATCTCCGAGTGGGGTCGATGGAGGGACGATGAGGATGATCGGCGGCCGAGACCGGGCGGAGCTGCGCTCGGACCTGCTCCCCTCGCTGCTCCTGGGGCTCGCGTACTACCTGGCGGCGCGGCTCAGCCTCGAGCTCGCGCTCGTGGACGAGAACATCACCCCGCTCTGGCCGCCGAGCGGCATCGCGCTCGTCGGGTTCCTCCTGTTCGGGAGCCGTCTGTGGCCCGGGGTCGCCCTCGCGGCGTTCGTCGTGAACCTCCCGATCAGCGGGTCGGCGCTCGCCGCGCTCGTCACCGCCGCCGGGAACACGTTGGCCCCGATCGCGGCAGCCGTCATGCTCCGTCGCGTCGGCTTCCGACCGCAGCTCGACCGCCTCCGCGACGCGCTCGCGATCGTGATCGCGGCGCTCGCGAGCACGACGATCAGCGCCACGATCGGGGCGACGACGCTCCTCGTCTCCGGCGCGATCGCCGGCGACGGGTACCTGGCCGCGTGGTCGGTCTGGTGGGCCGGGGACGCGATGGGCATCCTCGTCGTCGCCCCCGTGCTCTTCACGCTGACGACGATCCGGGAGCATCCGATCCCGCGAGGCTGGAAGGTCCTCGAGGCGGCCGTGCTCGCCGGCCTCCTGCTCGGCATCTGCTCGATGACCCTCGCCACCGACCTGCCCTTCTACTTCCTCCTGTTCCCGGTCCTCGGTTGGGCGGCCTGGCGGTTCCAGCAGCCCGGGGCGACGCCGGCCGCCCTGCTCGTCTCGGGATTCGCGACGTGGGCCGCGGTCGAGGGCCGTGGGCCGTTCGAGGGCCTGGGGCTGTCCGAGCAGATGTTCACGCTGCAGTCCTTCAACGCGTCCGTGGCCCTGACCTCGTTCTTCTTCGCTGCGATCGTGAGCGAGCGACTCCGCGCGCGACGGGCGCTGGAGGAGGCCGCCGCCGAGCTCGAGGAGCGGGTCCAGGCGCGGACGGCAGAGCTCAGCGCCACGAACGAGCGGCTGGCGGAGGCCCAGCAACTCGCCCATCTCGGCTCCTGGGAATGGGACGTCGCGACCGGCTCCGTCACCTGGTCGGAGGAGATGTATCGGATCCACGGCATGGTCGCCGACGGCGAGCCGATGACGTTCGAGCGCGCGATCGACTTCGCAGAGATCGACGAACGCGAGCGCATCCGGGCGAACGTCGAGCGGGCGATCGAGACACGGACGGAGACGATCCCGGACCTGGAGTACCGGATCGTCCGGCCCGACGGTGACATGCGGACCCTGTACGGGAAGGCGCGGCTCGTGCTCGCGGACGACGGGTCGATCCGGCGGATGGTGGGGACCGTGGAGGACGTGACCGTGCGGCGCGGGCTGGAGCGCGAGCATCGGATCGCCGAGACGCTCCAACAGGCGTTGCTGCCGCAGCGCTTGCCGCATCTCGTCGGCATCGGCCTCGCGGCCCGCTACGTCCCGGCCGAGGAGGGTTCGTCGGCAGGCGGGGACTGGTACGACGTCCTCGAGCTCCCCGGAGGCGGCGTCGGACTCGTGATCGGCGACGTGGCTGGCCACGGCTCCGAGGCGGCGAGCGTGATGGGGCAGGTCAGGATGGCGGTGCGGGCGTTCAGCCTGGAGGGCCATCCGCCCGCGATCGTCGTCGGGCTCGTGCACGACCTCATCCGGTCCCTCTATGACGGCGAGCAGATGGTGACGATGCTCTTCGTCACCGTGGAGCCCACGACCTGGGAGGCGACCGTCGTGAACGCCGGCCACCCGCCGCCGCTGGTCCTCGACCCCGCCGGAGGCGCCTCGTTCCTGGAGGGTCCGGTCGGCCTGCCCGTCGGCCTGAACTGGAGCCTTCCCTACGAGGGATCGATCGCGCGACTGCGCCCCGGGTCCGTGCTCGTTCTGTTCACCGACGGGCTCGTGGACCGCCGGGACGTGCCCGTGGAGGAGGGCCTCGCTCGTCTCCGCACGGTTGCGGGTGAGCTCGCGGACCGGGAGCGGGACATCGAGGAGCTCTGCGGGTCGCTGATCCTCTCGCTCGTGCCCGAGGACGCGTCCGACGACGTCGCCGTGTTGGCGGCACGCCTCGACCCGGTGGGGGACCGGCTCTCGCTCCGGATCCCCGCGGACCCCTCGAAGCTGGCCTCGGTGCGTCGCAACCTGGCCCGGTGGCTGACGGGGCACGACGTCCCGGTGACCGACGCCGACGACATCGTGCTCGCGAGCTCCGAGGCGTGCGCGAACGCGGTCGAGCACGCGTACGGACCGGGCCAGGGATCCGTCGACCTGGACGCCGAGATCGACGGTGGAACCGTCATCGTCGTCGTGACCGACGCGGGCAGCTGGCGCGAAGCACGGGTGCGCGATCGCGGCCGTGGCCTCGCGTTGATCGAGGCCTGCATGGACCGGTGCGACGTGACGACCGGGCCGACGGGAACGGAGCTGCGGATGCGGCGACGGATCCGCCGTCCGTCCGTATGAACGGGCCGGCGTCCATCGCCGTGACCCACGACGCCGATCTCGTCGTGGTCACGATCGACGGTGAGATCGACCTGGCGAACGCCTCGGAGCTGGAGGGCGAGATCCTCGGGGCGGTGCCCAACGGCGCCGCGGGTCTGGTGCTCGACCTGGGCGCGCTCACCTACCTGGACAGCCGCGGTGTCCGGCTCCTGCTGTCGGTCGCCGGACGGCTCGGCTGGCGCGGCCAGGGCTTCGCCTTGGCCGCGCCGGCCGAGTCGCGCTGTCGACGCGTGCTCACGCTGGCGGGCGCGGACGGCGCCTTCCCGAGCGGGTCCTCCGTCGGCGACGCATCCGCGCTGCTCCGAGCGTCTCTCGGGACGGGGAACGCCTAACCGAACCCGGTGCCTCCGCGCGACCGGCTCGCGTCCATCTCGAACCAGACGACGGTGCGGGCCCCGTCGCGATCGACGCCCCAGCGATCCGAGAGCGAGTCGACGAGCTCCAGCCCCCATCCTCCGTCCCGCGGCGGGCCGACCGGCGGGGTCGGATCGTTCGGATCGAAACCGCGTCCCGCATCCGACACCGCCACGCGGATCACGCCCTCTCGCATCGTGATCGAAAGATCGATCGGCTCCCTCGTCGCCGCGTGCCGGACGGAGTTCGTCATGAGTTCATCGGTGAGCAGCACGGCGTCGTCGATCCGGTCCGGCGGAAGATCCCGCCCCAGACTGGCCCGGACGAACCGCCGCGCGTCGGCGGCCGCCTCCGGGCCCGATCGGAAGGATCGAGATCGGCTCGACAAGCAGGCCTCCTCGTCGAACGACGCAGCGAACGGGCGGCTGGATGCGCCGCAAGACGGATACCCGGGCACCTCGGCCTCGAACCTCGCCACGGGCGGGCCGTTCCTGGCAGATCAGGGTCCGGTCCGGCTTCGTCCTCGCATCTCTTCGTCGAGGGTCTGCTGCACGTAGGCCATCCCGTCGGCGTACGCCGGCTCGCTCCATCGTGAGGCCAGTTCCTCATCGGATACGACTTCGACCCGCTCCTGGATCCACCAGACGTTGCCCCACGGATCGGCCACGCGACCCACCTTGTCGCCCCAGGCGAGCAGCGTCGGCTCGGTGACCGATCGGCTCCCGGCCCGGATCAGCCGGTCGTACACGGCCTGGCAATCTTCCACGTATATGCGGAGGAACTGTGGCGTCTCCGGCCAGCCCTGCAGGGAGTCGAACATCATCACGATCGCGTCGCCGATCCTGGCTTCGGCGTGGCCGATCGTCCCGTCGGGATTGTTGACCCGGGCGATCTCCTCCGCTCCGAGGGTCTCCGTGATGAAGCCGATGAACCCGTCGATGTCCCGGGAGATGATCCATGGGGTGACGGTCGTGTAGCCGTCCGGGATCGGCTGGGGCTTCGAGCTCATCGTCGCCACTCACTCCTTCCGCTCGGTCCGGGCGCGACCGTAGGGTAGGCGGTCGTGGCCACCCGGCCGAGCGTGAACGCCCAGCCGGTTCTGGCCGCCTTGGCTGGGAGCGGAGAGAGGGATCGGATCGTGTGCCAGGCGACGCGTCGGCTCCACGGGGACCGCGCGTGCACTTGATCTCCCCGTGGGTCGCGGCCGGGCCGCTGTGTGTCCTCGTTCCGAGATGGGCGGAGGCTCCATGTCACGGTCTGGTTGGTCAGGCTTCGCGCGTGGCCTCGTTGCTCCCGCCTTACTCGACGGCGTAGAGCTCCCACATCCCCGGAACACCCTTGAGCTCGTGTCTCCCTCGTTGCCGGAAGCGCAGTTCCGAGCCGACGACGAGATCGTGAACGGTTCGCGACACCAGGATCTCCCGGGCGGCGGCCAGCGCCCCAACCCGTGCTCCGATGACGACTCCCAGGCCTCTCACGCTGCCGTTCAGACGTTCGCACTCTCCCGTATGGATGCCGGTGCGGATCCTGAGACCGAGCGCATCGACCCTTGCAACGAGCGCCAAGGCGCATCGGATGGCCTGAGCGGGTCCATCGAACGTCGCGAACAACCCGTCGCCAGCCCTGTCGATCTCGTGGCCCCGGAAGCTGTCGAGTGTCCGCAGGGCCACCGCGTAGAAGCTCTCCAGCAGATCCGCCCAGCGCCGATCCCCGAGCTCCGCAGCACGCTTCGTGGAGTCGACGATGTCGACGAACATCACCGTCACGATCGCCCGGTCCGGCGCCGCGCTGTGGCGCATCCCGGTGAGGAATTCCTGGATCTCCTCGACGGCTTCCTCGTGTCCGATCCATGGCCAGTGGTCGGTCCCCGGAAGCTCGATGAACGTGGCAGCCGGTACGTGGTCCGCGATGTACTTGCCCTCCTCGAGAGGGACGGCTTGGTCGTCGCGCTTGTGCAGCACGAGCGTTGGGACCCGGATCGTCGGGAGGACATCCCGTACGTCCGTCTGCATGGACATCCGCGCGAGCGCCACGGCGGCGCCCGGGCTGGCGGACAGTCGCTCGAGCTTGGCGAACCACTCGTGGTAGTGCATGTCATCCTTCCGGGAACCGGCGAACTCGTCGAAGAACAGCACGCCGCGGCCCCAGTTGCGCTCGAGGTCTGCGAGCCATTCAGCCTGTCCGGGATCGGGTGCCCACGGATAGGTCGGCTTGTCTTCACCGCCCCCAGCGAACGAGCCGTAGGCGATGACCGCTCTCGTTCTCTCGGGATATGTGGCAGCGAAGAAAAGCGCCACCTTGCCGGTCTCCGACAGGCCCATGATCGCGGCTCGATCCGACCCGACGGTGTCCATCAAGCTGGAGATATCGTTGACGCGGTCTTCGAGCAGTGGGGCGCGTTCATCGGAAGGCCGATCCGACATCCCGGTGCCTCGCTTGTCGAACACGATCAGACGCGAGAACGAAGCCAATCGTCGAAGGAATCGAGCCATCTGCGGGTCTTCCCAGGAGTGCTCCACATGCGACACGAACCCCGGGGAGACGACGAGATCGAGATCGGCGTCGCCGAGGACCTGGTAGGCGATGTGGACCCCATCCGCACTCCTCGAATAGTTCGTCTCCGGGACGTCCACGCCTCTAGCTTCGAGCCCGCGCCTCAGGGTCGCAAGCGGGCGCGACGGAGGTCATCGGTGCGAGAGGGGAGATTCGAACTCCCACGCCCTTTCGGGCACCGGATCCTAAATCCGGCGCGTCTGCCGGGTTCCGCCACTCTCGCGGCTCGACTGAGCAGCCTACCCCGCCCCATCCTGCGGTCGTGGACGGGGCGCCGAACCCGAGACATGATGCCTCGATGCGACCGCGCCGCCTGACCGTGACCGTTGCGATCGCACTGGCGGTCCTTTCCGCCTGCGCGCCGGCCCCTCGGCCGGCCCTTCGGGACGAGCTCGGCGCCGTCGTCCCCGCCGGCCGGACCCGGCCCCACGCCCCGGGGGACATCCAGGCGGCCAGGATGCTCGCGCGCGGTGGCATGCTCGTGGCCATGAGTCGCACCGAGTCGCTGGCCGTCCACGCGGCGCCCGGCACCGAGCGGCCGTACATGTCGCTGGATGCGGACAACCCGTGGGGGCAACGGATCCGCCTCCTCGTCCTCGCCGACGACGCCGACCAGGAAGGCGACATCTGGCTCCGGATCCAGCTCCCGATCTGGCCGAACGGACAGTCGGGTTGGGTCGCCGCGACGGACGTGTGGGTCGACCGGGCGGCCGAACGCGTCCTCGTCGACCTGTCTGACCGACGGCTCGTCCGCATCCGCGGTGGGGACGAGGTGACCGAGCTCCCCGTGGCGATCGGTGCAGCGTCGACGCCGACCCCGCCCGGCCGGTACTACGTCTGGGCGAAGGTGGACACGGACCGGCCCACCGGACCGTACGGGAGCTTCATCCTCGGCCTGTCAGGGTTCTCGGAGGCGATCGAGCCGTGGATCGAGTGGCCGGGTCAGCCCCGCCTGGCGATCCATGGGACCGACGACACGGCGGACGCGGGCCGGGCGGTGAGCAAGGGATGCGTTCGCGTCCTGAACGCGCTGCTCGCGCATCTCCGAGACGTTCCGATGGGCACGCCGGTCGTCATCCGCCAATGACATCAGGCTGCGTGCTTCAGTCACCCCACCCGGGCGGCGGCTCGCGCCTGCCCTGCTCGACGTGCCAATACTCGCGCAGCGCGAGGCAGAGCCCCTCCTCGCCGAACCGCAGGAGGAGACACCCGGGGAGCGTGATCTCGGCGCCGTCGTTCCGCATCGTGGTCCAGAACTCCGCGGCCACCCGATCGCCCTCCGTGAATGGCCGGCCCATCAGCACGCGGACGTCCTCCTGCGTGCTCGTCGCCTCCGCCCAGTACCGGCGAACCCCCTCGCGGCCCTCGTACGGGTCCTCGAAGATGTTCGAGCGGTAGGTCGCCCGTTCGTCGAAGAGGGCGGCCGCCGCGTCGACGTCCGCCCCCTCCCACGCCTTCCGGTACGCCTCGAGCCACGATCGAACGTCCATCCGGCGGCCTCCCATCGGCGCGGAACGGGGGTTGAGCTTCGACCGGTGGGCCCCCGGGGACTCGAACCCCGAACCTGCGGATTAAGAGTCCGTTGCTCTGCCAGATTGAGCTAGAGGCCCGGCGCAGTGTAGCAATCGTCCGG
>DASUPO010000004.1:0-16500 GCA_036281075.1 Actinomycetota bacterium
GTTCAGCGCCGCGATCTCCTTGGCCGCGTGCTTGTAGATGACGTGGTTGTCGGCGGTCTCGAGCGCATCGCTGTAGGTGATGTTGATCTCGTGCTGTCCCTTCCCGAATTCTCCCTTCGAGAACTCCACCGGGATGCCCGCGTCGCGCATGCCGTTGCGGATCTGACGGATGATCCACTCGTCCTTGGTGGTCTGGAGCATGTGGTAGTCCATGATGTAGCTCGACGACGGTCTTGGGTCGCGGTAGCCGCGCTCCGCGAGCTCGTCGTAGCCGTCCTTGAACAGGTAGAACTCGAGCTCGGACCCCGTCTTGATCGTGTAGCCGACCTTCGCGGCCCGCTCCAGCTGACGCTTCAGGATCTGCCGGGGTGCGACCTCGACCGGCTCACCGGTGTCCTCGTCCGCGACGTCGCAGATCACCATCGCCGTCTTCTCGAGCCACGGGACGAGCCGCATCGTGGACATGTCCGGGATCATCTTGAAGTCGCCGTAGCCGGTCTCCCAGCTCGCGTACTCGAAGCCGGGCAGGGGCTCCATCTCCATGTCGATCGCGATCAGGTAGAGGCAGGCATGGAGCCCTTCCTCGCCCATCACGTCCTCGAGGAAGAAGTGAGGCAGGATCCGCTTGCCCACGAACCGTCCCTGGAAGTCCGTGAACATGCACAGGACCGTGTCGATCTCCCCGGCGTCCGCGAGCTCCTCGAGCTGCTTCGCGTCGATCATGCCCTGCGGTCGCATCGCGCCTCCTCAGGCTCTCGACGGGACGGGCGCGGCGGCGGTTCGGTCGGCATCTCCGTGGCGGCCGACACCGTACCGCTCCCTCCGCGCAGGATAGCTTCCTGTGCCGCCGAGCTCGTCTCGTAGCTCTCCTGCGGGACTCCCTGCTCGCCGGCCGTGAGCGCGAACTCCTCCTCCGGTGACAGCACGAGGCGGTTCCGCCCGGCGATCGCGAAGTAGAGGACGCCGAGGACGTAGTACGCCGCCACGCCGTAGAGCCCGGGTCGATAGTCCTCGTTCGTGAACATCGTGACGAGCGAGACCACCGCGATGATCCCAGCGATCGCGGCGCCCGGTACGCCCCACCGGCTGCGGTACGGCCGCGCGATGTTCGGCAACCTCCGCCGCAGCATGATGAACGACAGGCACTGGAGCGCGTACGAGATCACCGCGCCGAAGACCGCCATGTAGAGGAGGGCCGCGACGACCTGTGCGGCCGCGGTCCCACCCTGCCGGCTCAGATACCACACGATGAACGCCACGATGTATCCGGCCACCGCGCCCGCGATCAGGGCGACGTGGGGCGTCCTCCGCTGTCCGTGCGTGATCGACAGGAACTTCGGGAAGTACCCGGCGCGAGACAGGGAGTAGGTGTTCCGGCCGTAGGCGTAGATGATCGTGAAGAAGCTTGCGATCAGTCCGATCAGGCCGAAGAGCGCGAGGATCTCGGCCGCGAAGCCCTCCCCGAAGATGCCGATGAACCCGTCGAACAACGGCGTTCCGGAGATCCCGATCACTCCGGCGCCCCCGTCGACACCGCTGTTCAGGAGGAAGATGAGCGCACCCGTGACGACCAGCGTGTGCATCCCCCAGATCGTGCCCTTCGGGACGTCGCGCCTGGGATCCATCGACTCCTCGGCCGCGAGCGGGATCTCCTCGATGGCGAGGTAGAACCAGATCGCGAACGGAAGGGCCTTGAAGACGCCGGAGATCCCGAACGGCAGGAACGGTCCGCCTCCGTCTTCCAGCAACGCTGAGGTGGTCTCCTGATCCCAACCTTCCGGGATGTTGAACCAGAGGGTCGGGTCGAAGTCCCCGCTGACCAGCGCGGAGACGTAGAAGATCGCGAGGACGCCCAGGGCCAGGACGGTGATGGCAACGGTGAACCGCATCGTCGCCTCGATGCCGATCACGTTGATCCCCACGAAGATCACGTAGAAGATGGCCCACCAGAACGGCTCGCTGTTCCACCACGGTTCGCCGGTGACGTTGAACATCGAGACGACGAGCTCCTGCATCAGCAGCCCCATCGCCCCGACGACGACCGCCGGCGTGATGACGTACTCCATGTTCTCCGCGAGCCCGGTGAGGAAACCGCCCCATGGCCCCATCGCCGACCGGGCGAACGAATAGGCGCCGCCGGTATGCGGCAGCGCTGGAGACATCTCGGCGATGCTGTAGCAAAGGCCGTAATACATGATCGCGATGACGATCGTCGCGATCAGAAGGCCTCCGAACCCGGCGGTCGAGAGCCCGAAGTTCCAACCGTAGAAGTCGCCGGAGATGACGGCACCCACGCCCAGTGCCCAGAGTGACCACACGCCGGCGTGGCGCCGGAGGCCGCGCTTCTCGAAGTATTCCTCGCCGACCTCCGTGTACTTGACGGAACCCAGCTTCCGTTCGGACATCGCCCTTCCCTCCCCGGAGCCGGAGCGATGCGGCTCCGGCGCGTATGGAGCCACACCCGGCTGAACCTGTCAAACCTGGTCGACGCGTTCTACCGGGCGGAAATGCGCGCCAGCGCAACGATCGTGAAGGCCAAGGTGAGTGTCGCCATCGCGGTAGCGATCGACACGTCGAATGCGTCCGTGAGGTGGTCGATGATCAGGCCGCCCAGGGCAGCGCCGGCGAGCGTAGGTGCCCGCAGTCGGAACCTCGCCAGGTGGAGAAGGGCGACCAGTGCGATCGCCAGGACGAGCGGGCCCACATCCCATCCGTCCCCCACGAAACGGTAGGGAACCCCGACACCGATGGTCGGGAACGACGTCACGGCTCCAGGCTATCCCGTCGTCGAGCGGTCCCCCGAACGCCCGTGAGCGTCAATCCTCCGGGGTGACGTACGCGGCGGTGATCCCGCCGTCCACGATCAACGAGGCGCCGGTCATGTAGCTGGAGTCGTCGCTCGCGAGGAACAGCGCCGCTTTCGCGAGCTCGTCGGCTCGTCCCAGCCGGCCCATCGGGATGTGGACGAAGCGCCGCTCGCGCCGCTCCGGGTCGGACAGGACCTCGGCGAGCAGCGGCGTGTCGATCGGGCCCGGGCAAAGAGCGTTGCACCGCACGCCTTTCCGTGCGTACTCGACCGCGATCTCCCGCGTCATCGCGAGGACGGCGCCCTTCGACGCCGTGTAGGCCGTCTGGGACGTCGCGGCGCCCATCCACGCCACGAACGACGCGACGTTGATGATCGATCCGCCGCCGGACTCGATCATCGCGGGGATCCCGTACTTACACCCGTGCGCGACCCCCTTGACGTTGATCGCGAGGGTGGTGTCCCAGACGGACTCGTCCATCGCGTCGACGGAGCCATCGGCGCTCAGCATCACGCCGGCGTTGTTGTAGAGGATCGTCAGTCCTCCGTAGGCGGAGACCGTCCGCCGCACCATCGCCTCGGCGTCCGCCTCGCTGGCAACGTCCGCGTGGACGTAGGTCGCGTCGGCGCCCCCGGCGCGGATCTCGGCCGCGACGCCCTCGCCCAGCTCGTCGGTGACGTCGGTGAGGACGACCTTCGCCCCCTCGTCGGCGAACAGGCGCGCCGCGACCATCCCCATACCGCTCGCGCCCCCCGTGATCAGGGCCACCTTGCCGTCCAGTCGCGCCACGACACCTCCTTCGGACCGGCGAAGGATAGACCCGGACGGTGGACGCGTTCCATCCGGCTCTGGAAGAGGCGCCTGGGAGGCCCCCGGAAGCGCTTCAGTAGACTCGCATCCATGCCCGAGCTCCCCGACGAACTGAAGAGTCGTCCACCGCGCAAGCCCGGTCAGGAGCCCACCGCCTCGCTCACCTTCGAGGCGTACACCCGGCTGAGGGCCGAGCTCGACGAGTTGCTCACCTCCGGACGCGAGCGGATCGCGGAGCGCCTCAAGGTTGCGCGTGAGCACGGCGACATCCGGGAGAACGCGGAATACGACGCCGCGAAGGACGCGCAGGGCCTGATGGAGGCGCAGATCCGGAGGCTCAAGGAGGCGCTCCGCGATCCCGAGATCATCGAGGCGCCCGTCGCCGCGGACACCGTGTCGCCGCACATGCTCGTCACGGTCCGATCGATCGACGACGACGACGAAGAGGAGACGTACCTCCTCGCGGAGCACGCCGAGGAGCGGGCGCCCGGGGCTCGGACCGTCACGACGTCCTCACCGCTGGGGACCGCGCTCGTCGGGGCGACGAAGGACCAGGAGGTCGAGGTCCACGCGCCGGGTGGGAGCTTCCGCTACGTCGTCGTCGGTTTCGAACCGTTCGCCGGCTGATGGACATGCGCTGATGGGACGGCGCGCGGCCACGGGAGAACGCTCGGAGGTCACGGTCGCTCGCGACGCCCCCAAGGTCCGGGATCTCCCGAAGCCTCGGAAGAACGAATCGGCCGCCGGGGCGGCGGTCCAGTGGATCTTCCAATGGCCGTATCGCGCGATCCTCGCCGTCCTGCTCTGGGCGCGGGTGCGGCCCTGGCACCTGACGGTGGCGGCCCTCGCCCTGAACGTGCTGACGGGGGTGCTGATCATCTCGGGGGACTGGTTCGCCGCCGGGTGGGTCCTTCTCGCGGCCGGGTTGTGCGACGTCTTCGACGGCTCGGTCGCGAGACATCTTGGCCAGCAGAAGCGATCGGGCGCCTTCATGGACTCCGTCCTCGACCGGGTGGCGGACGCGATCCTGTTCTCGTGCCTGTTCTGGGCGCTCGCCGAGGACGGTCGGGAGCTCGACGCGGCGCTGGCCCTCTTCACGCTGGTGGTGAGCCTCTCGGTCAGCCACATCCGGGCCGAGGCCGAGGCCGTCGGCGTCACGCTCACCGAGGGCCTCTTCCAGCGGCTCGAGCGCTTCCTCGCCCTGATGGTCGGGTTGCTGGTGCCGGGGGCGATGACGCCGATCCTCGTGCTCCTCGCCGCGCTGGGCGCGGTCACGGCGCTCCAGCGCAGCTGGTCGGCGCTGGTGCGGGCCTGACGTGGACTTCGTCCGCGTCGGGTCCATCGCGGAGATCCCGGAGGGGGAGATGCGCGCGTTCGACCTGCCGACCGGGCGCGTGGCGGTGGCGCACGTGGAGGCCCGGGTGTTCGCGTTCTCCGACGAGTGCACACACGCCGGCTGCTCGCTCTCGGAGGGGACGTTCGACGACCGCGAGGCGACCGTCGAGTGCGCGTGTCACGGCAGCGTGTTCGACGTGGAGACCGGCGAGCCGATCGAGGGGCCGGCGGAAGATCCCGTGGCCGTTCACCAGGCTCGCCTGGTGGACGGCTGGGTCGATGTCGCCGAGCGACCGGGCGGCTAGGTCTCGGGACCGGCTCGCGCCCGTCCGCGCGGGGTAGGCTCGCCGTTTGCGGACACGAGGAGGCTCCCCCCGATGACGGACGCGCCCACCCGGTTCGACCTCCCGCAGGACCAGCTGCCCACGGCGTGGTTCAACATCATGCCCGCGATCGCGCAGGCCGGTATCCAGCCGCTGCCGCCGCTGCATCCCGGCACGCTCGAGCCCGTGACCCCCGAGCTGCTCGCGCCGCTGTTCCCCGAGGCGCTGATCCTCCAGGAGGTCTCCACCGAGCCGTGGATCGACATCCCGGGCGAGGTGCTGGACGTGTATCGGCTCTGGCGGCCCTCCCCGCTGCACCGCGCGAGGCGTCTGGAGCAGGCGCTCCAGACGACCGCGCGGATCTACTACAAGAACGAAGGCGTCTCGCCGGCGGGCAGTCACAAGCCCAACACCGCGATCGCGCAAGCCCACTACAACAAGGAGGCCGGCACGAAGCGGCTCGCGACCGAGACCGGCGCCGGCCAGTGGGGCTCCGCGCTCGCGATGGCCTCGAAGTTCTTCGGCCTGGACTGCCAGGTCTTCATGGTCAAGTCCTCCTACGAGCAGAAGCCGTACCGGCGGATCTTCATGGAGACGTTCGGCGCGGAGGTCGTGGCCTCTCCGTCCCCCACGACGCAGGCCGGCAAGGCGATCCTCGAGACGGACGCCGAGTCGACGGGATCGCTCGGCATCGCGATCAGCGAGGCGGTCGAGGTCGCCGCCACGTCGGGGGGCGCGATCAAGTACGCGCTCGGGTCGGTCCTGAACCACGTGCTGCTGCACCAGACCGTGATCGGCCTGGAGGCCAAGGCGCAGATGGAGCTCGCCGGCGACCGGCCCGACGTGGTGATCGGGTGCGTGGGCGGCGGATCCAACTACGCGGGACTCGCCTACCCGTTCATGGCCGATCGGCTATCGGGCGCCGCGCCGGACGTGCGGTTCCTCGCGACGGAGCCGGCGGCGTGTCCGACGCTGACGAAGGGCCGCTTCGCCTACGACTTCGGCGACACGGGACAGATGACCCCGCTCGTGCCGATGTTCACGCTCGGTCACACGTTCGTGCCGGCCCCGGTGCACGCGGGCGGCCTGCGGTACCACGGGGATGCGCCGTCGCTCTCGCTGCTCGTCAAGCACGGTCACATGGATGCGGTCGCCTACTCCCAGAACGCCGCGTTCGACGCGGCCGTGCAGTTCGCGCAGACGGAGGGGATCGTCCCGGCGCCGGAGGCCGCCCACGCGGTGCGAGGCGCGATCGACGAGGCGATCGCGGCCCGCGACGCGGGCGAGGAGCGCGTGATCCTCTTCAACCTCTCTGGGCACGGCGCCTTCGACATGCAGGCGTACGACGACCACCTGAACGGACGACTGCCCGAGGTCGAGTTCCGTGAGGAGGACGTTGCCGCGTCGATGGAGCTGGTGCCCGACGTCCCGATCCCGGGGGAGTCAAGCTAGGCGTCCGCCTCGAAGGTCCGGCGGGACAGGCCGAACTCTCGGGCGGCGAGCTCCGCGATCTCCCGCGTGACGATCGTGTAGCCGGCCGCGTTGAAGTGCAGGCCGTCTCCCTCACGGATCAGCGTCACGCGCCCGCCCTCGCGGGAGTAGGCCGTATAGCCGCCGCCGGGGGCCCGGAACCGGTTCCACGAGTCGAAGTACGCGACGCCGTTCACGATCTTCGACGCGAACTCGAAGACGTCGTTCTGGCGCAGGGAGTGCTGGCGGAACCGGCCGTCCGAGGCGATCGGCAGGCCCGCCCAGACCAGCTTGCCTCCCCGCGAGGTCGCGATCCGCATCATCCGCAGCACCCGATCCCGGTACTCCGCGGGCCACGCCCCGGTCCCGAGCTGTGCGGCGCGGTCGCCGTGGACGTCCTGCAGCGACTGGTGATCGTTCTCGCCCAGCATCACGATGACGAGGTCGGGATCGAAACGCCTGACGATCCGGCGCATCGTGAACGGCCAGTTGAAATAGTCAGGGCGCGCGAGACCGGTCGAGATGCGGCCCTGGCCGGAAACGCGGACGAGCCGAGGGCGGAACACGCGCTCGGCGAAGTACCCGAGTCCGGCCGCGAGCGAGTCCCCGACGATCACGACGCGGAGCTTCCTCCCTGGAGTGGGCGCCCTGATCGAGTCCCGCTCGGCGGTGGCGCCGGGCTCGGTCCCCTGAACGTCGCGGTCCGGCCTCGCGTCCCGCGGCGCGAGCGGGATGTCTTCCGGCGGCGGGACGAACGGCCCACCCGGCGGTCCGGTCGTCCTCCCCGCCGCCCGTTCGATCGCACCGGCGAGCTCGTCGACGCCGACCCACTCGCTCACGGCAGCGATCGGGGTGAGGAAGGCGAGCGACACGGTCCGGCGGACGCCGATCGCGGACGCGTCCGCCGCGCGCTTCAGGGTGGGCGCGTAGATGCACGTCCAGGTCAGCAGCGCCACGACGACCACGACCAGGACGCGCCCGGCCGGCATCAGCCGCCGCCCGTAGAGGGCCTTGGCGGTCCGCACCGCCGCGTCGACCTCGGTTCGCTGACTCATCCCCGCCCTCGTGCGTCCCGGTCAGAACTGGAAGTAGATGAAGGGTGCCACGCCGGGAGGCCCCAGGATCACGATCACGAGCAGCGCAACCCCCAGGACGACCCCGAGCGCCGCCGGTCGCATCCGGGAGAGCCCCGATTGCAGCCACAGGCCGAGCGCGCGGGGCCAGAACTGGAGCGCCAGCATGCCGGCGATCGTGAACACGACGACGGGGGTGACGAACTCCGTGGGCGTGAGCCACCCCGTGAGCAGGCGCGAGAGCATCGTCACGGCGGTCGCCACGGAGTCCGCGCGGAACAGCACCCACCCCACGCAGACGAGCCCGAACGTCGCGACGCGCCTTCGAGCGAAGACGAGCCAGGTGTCCTCGGGCGCGTCCGGCCCTCGTGACGTCACTCGCCATTGGTGGAGAGCGAGCAGCCCGCCGTGGTACGCGCCCCAGAGGACGAACGTCCACGCCGCGCCGTGCCAGAGCCCGCCGAGGACCATCGTCAACATCACGTTGATGTAGGTGCGCCGGCGGCCGCGACGGTTCCCGCCGAGCGGGATGTACAGGTAGTCCCGTAGCCACCGGGACAGCGTCATGTGCCAGCGTCGCCAGAAGTCCTGGATCGACGCGGCCGCGTAAGGCCGGTCGAAGTTCTTCGGGAAGCGGAAGCCCAGGAGCTTCGCGATCCCGATCGCGATGTCGGTGTACCCGCTGAAGTCCGCGTAGATCACGATCGCGTAGCCGAGGATCGCGAACATCGCGTCGAACGCGCTGAGCTCGGCGGGGTCCCCGAACGCGGGATCGACGATCTGCGCCGCGAGGTAGCTGGAGACGACGACCTTCTTGAAGAGCCCGCCGAGGATCAGCCACGACGCACCGGCGACATCGACGTGTCGCTCGTCCCTGCGTTCCCGCAGCTGCGGGACCAGCTCGTGCGGCCGCACGATCGGACCGGCGACGAGGTGGGGGAAGAACGCGAGGTAGAGGAACGTGTCCGTCCAGCCCGCGACCTCGAAGTCGCCCCGGTACACATCGACGACGTAGGAGATCGCCATGAACGTGAAGAACGAGATCCCGACCGGCAGCACGATCTGGAGGAGCGGGATCGGCGAGGCCGCGCCGAACGACCCGAGCAGGTTCGTCGCGTTCACCGCGAAGAAGCCGTAGTACTTGAAGAACGCGAGCGGCAGCAGCAGGAGGGTGACCGCGATGCCGTTCACGACGAGGCGTCCGCGAGGGGAACGGGTCCTGGCGACCGCGATCGCACCGAGCTGCGCGAGGGCGCTCACGCTGATCAGCAGGAAGACGAAACGCCAGTCCCACCAGGCGTAGAAGAAGTAGCTCGACCCGATCATGAACCACTTCCACGGTTGGGACAGGTGGTTCAGTAGCCAGTGGCCGAGGAAGACCACGATGAAGAAGATCGCGAAGTCCACCGTGGGGAAGAGCATCGGGGTCGGATGCTACCTACCGGCGAACGGTCGAGATCGACGACCCTACCGTTACGGTCCCGCCGGCTCGGCGATCGAGGCGTCCACCCGCCGGCCGGAGAGCGCGCCGACGTACACGCCCAGCAGGACGAGCGGAGCACCGAGGAGGATCGCGGCCGTGATGTCCTCGCCGAGCACCAGGGCACCGCCGATCACGGAGACGATCGGGAACAGGACGAACTGATAGCTCGCGCCGGTCACCGTCCATCGCCTCACGACGAAGACGAAGAGCATGAACAGGAGCGGGGACGCCACCACGAGATACGCGAGTCCGATCCACACACCCGGCGTCTCCGGCGCCGTCCAGGACTCCCCTGCGATCGCCGAGAGCGCGAGGAGCGACACGGCGCCGACCGACATCCCGATCGCGTTCGTGACGACCGGGTGCGCCGACGGCAGGAGCTTCAGCACGACGCCAGACTCGGCGGCGGCCGTCGCGGCGACCACGATCGCGAGGACGGACAGGATCGAGACGTCGCCGGAGAGCGCGCCGGCCGACATCACGGCGATCCCCGACATCGCCACGACCGCTCCCGCGACGGCCCGCGGACGGATCGGCTCCAGGCGGTGGGCCGCGGCGAGCCCCACGGTGAGCAACGGCACCGACGCCATGATCGTGCCCCCCAGCCCGGCCGGCACCTCGAGCGATCCCCAGTAGAAGAACGCGTAGGCGATCAGGAAGCTGAGGACCCCGTAGGTCACGGCGCCCGCCAGCGCGCGACCGCGCGGGAGCGTGGAACGTCCGCGCAGGACGAGGCCCCACAGGATCGCCGACGCACCGACGAACCGGATCCCGGCGCCCCAGAACGGGTCGAGCTCGCGGTTGCTCAGGCGGACCGCGACGATGTTGGAGCCCGCCAGGAGGACGACAGCGGTGAACGCGAGGATGATCGTGCGATCGGGCCGCTCGGTCATCGACGGATGATAGGCCCCTCGCCGGAGGTAGCCTGAGCCACCATCTGATCGGGAGGATCGATGTCACGCGAGATCGATTGGCACGTGTTCGACAAGGCCGCCGACATCACGGCGTCGGCGGTCCGGGGGGCGATGGGGTCGCAGGGGAGCCAGCCCGCGTCGTACGTGGGGGACGTGTTCCGCGAGATCTACGACGCGCTCCGGAAGGCTACGGACGAGATGCCGTCCAAGGATCAGAAACCGGGGTTCTGAGGCGGTGCGGATCGAGGGCATCCGCGCCGCCGTGCTCGCGTGGTACCGGCCGCGGCGCCATGCGTACGCGTGGCGCCGCGGCCGTCGGAGCCCGTACCGCACGCTCGTCTCCGAGGTGATGCTCCAGCAGACGCAGGCCGCTCGCGTCGAGCCGCCCTTCCGAGCGTTCCTCGCCCGGTTCCCCGACGTCGCGACGCTCGCGACGGCCTCGCGCGCGGAGGTGCTCCGCGCGTGGTCCGGCCTCGGCTACAACCGGCGTGCCGTGGCGCTCCACGAGGCCGCCCGCACGATCGTGCGCGAGCATCGGGGTCGCGTCCCGCGGGACCTGGACGCGCTGCGTCGGCTCCCCGGGGTCGGTCCGTACACCGCCGCGGCGGTCGCGTCGATCGGTCACGGCGAGCCCGTCGCCGCGGTGGACACGAACGTCCGCAGGATCTGCGCCCGCGCGATCCACGGCGCCGAACCCGACGAGCTCCCCGCGTCGGTGCTCTCCGCCGACGCCGACCGGTGGCTGGACCGGTCCGATCCGGGCGCGTGGAACCAGGCGCTGATGGACCTCGGGAGGTTCGCGTGCCGGGCCGAGCCGCGGTGCGACGACTGTCCGCTCTCGACCGCCTGCCGCTTCCGCGCGGCCGGCCGGACGGCGAGGCCGTCCCGCCGGCGCCAGCCGCCGTTCGAGGGGAGCGCGAGACAGGTGCGCGGCGCGGTGGTCCGGTTCCTCCGCGGACGCGGCTCGGCGACGGAGCGCACGATCGCGCGACGCACGGGGCATCCGCCGCGCGACGTGCGCGCGGCGGTCGCCGCGCTCGTGGCCGAGGGCCTCCTCGATCGGGTGCCCTCGGGCGCCGCGCGCCTGGCGATGCGTTGACGCAACCGTAAGCACCTGCTTACATCGCCGGCGTGGATGCGGCTCTGAAGGCGATCGCGGAACCGCGCCGCCGGGCGATCCTCCGGCTCGTGTGGGACGCGGAGCGCTCCGCCGGCGACATCGCCTCGCACTTCGAGGTCAGCCGTCCCGCGATCTCACAGCACCTCTCGATCCTGCGGACGGCCGGCCTCGTGACCGAGCGCCGCGACGGAGCGCGGCGCCTGTACCGGGCCGACCGGGATGCGCTCCAGGAGCTCCAGGCGTCGCTCCAGGCGTTCTGGATCGGGAGTCTCGCGACGTTGAAGGAAGAGGTCGAATCCGACGAGAGGAGACGACGTGGCCGCGGGCGCGTTCACCGTCAACGCTGAGATCAGGATCGACGCCGGTCCGGAGGCCGTGTTCCCGTTCTTCACCGACCCGCAGAAGATCGTGCGGTGGAAAGGGGTGGAGGCGACCGTGGAGGCCGTGCCCGGCGGCGCGTACCGCGTGAACGTGACCGGGGACAAGCTCGCGGTCGGGGAGTACCTGGAGATCGATCCACCCCGGCGGGTGGTGTTCACGTGGGGCTGGGAGGGCGACGAGCAACTCCCGCCGGGCTCCTCCTCGGTCACGATCGAGCTGGTGCCGGACGGCGACGGGACGCTCGTGCGCCTCACGCACTCCGGGCTTCCCGAGGGGGCGGACGCCGCTCAGCTCGAGGGGTGGCGCCACTTCCTGCCCCGCCTGGCGACGGCTGCGTCCGGCGGCGACCCGGGGCCGGACCCGTGGGTGATGACCGGATGACGGCGAGGGTCGGACGGGTCAAGAGCGTCGGCGATACGTGAGGTCGAAGTCCTTCTCCCACGTCTCGCCGTCGTCGCAGATCTCCCACTCGCCCTCGATCGTGTCGCCGTCGTCGCTGAATCGGCCCGAGTAGCGCTGGGAGAAGTCCAGCGGGGAGAAGTCGGGGGTGGTGCGACTCAGCGTCCAGAGTCTGCCGTCGAACGTCATCCGGTAGACGCGGGCGACGCCTCGGGAGTCGAAGTAGTGCTGCAGGTATCCAACGCCGCCTTCATCCGGTCCGATGATCGCGATGCCGTCTGGGGCCTCGGGGAGCGAGACCTCCCATCGCTCGACGAGGAAGCCGCCGCCGGACATCCATTCGAAGACCACGCGGCCCGTCGCGTCGTCGGGTACCGGGAACGAGAACCGAGGCTGGAGGTCCCACTCGCCGATGAACGGCTCGAGCGCCTCGAGTGCGGCTGCGCCGGCGGGTTGGTCCAATGGGATCGGCTCAAGTCTTACCAACTCTTCGCGCAGTTGACGTCACATCCGACCGCTCGCTACCGTCCTGGCGGTGGGAATGATTCTCACTCTCGGCATCGAACCGGCGGCCCTGGATGTCCGCTGAGCCGCTGCACGCACCCTCGGTTCAACCGGGGACCGGCGACGTCGTGCTCCGGGCACGGAACCTCTCGTTCGCGTACGGCGCGGAGCGCGTCCTCGACGAGGTCGATCTCGATCTCCGAGCCGGCGAGTTCGTCGCCCTCGTGGGGCCGAACGGCTCGGGCAAGTCGACGCTCCTGAAGGTGCTCCTCGGCGTCCTCCCCGCAGGGGCGGGCTCGATCGAGCTCTTCGGGCGATCGCCCGCCGGCGTGCGCGAGCGATCGCGCGTGGGCTACGTCCCGCAGCGCCCGTCGCTGCTCTCCGAGGTGCCGGCGACCGTCGAGGAGATCGTCGCCTCCGGCCGGCTTCGGGCCGGCGGCTGGTGGCGCGGGCCGACGCGGGCGGACCGCGACGCGGTCCGCCACGCGATCGAGTCGGTCGGTCTGGGATCGTCGCTCGACCGTCCCCTGCACGAGCTCTCGATCGGACAACAGCAGCGCGCGTTCATCGCGCGCGCGTTCGCGGGCGATCCGTCGCTCCTCGTCCTGGATGAGCCGATCGCCGGCGTCGACGCCGAGTCGCAGCGACGGTTCCGCGACTCGCTCGTCCACCTGATCCGGCAGCACGGCGCCGGCGTCCTGCTCGTCTCCCACGAGCTGGCCGCCGTCGCCGACGTGATCGACCGCGTGATCGTCCTGAAGCGCCGCATCGTGTTCGACGGGAGCCCGGCACAGCTCGCATCCCGCGGCGTGTCCCTCGGCGTGCACCGGGAGGACCTCCCCCTCTGGCTCGAGGATCTCCGGTGACCGCGGCGCTGCCGCTCCCGTATCCGTTCGAGACCGGCGAGGCACAGCGAGCGCTCCTCGCGTGCCTCGCCGTCGGTGTCTTCGCGCCCACGATCGGCGCGTTCCTCGTGCAGAAGCGGCTGTCGCTCGTCGGGGACGGGATCGCGCACGTCGCGTTCGCCGGCGTGGGCGCGGGACTCCTGCTCGGCGTCTGGCCCGTGTGGACGGCGCTCGTGTTCGCCGTTCTCGGCGCGATCGGCGTGGAGATGCTTCGTCTCAGGCGCAAGGCCGCCGGGGATCTCGCCCTCGCGCTCTTCTTCTACGTGGGCATCGCACTGGGCGCCGTGTTCGCGAGCCGAGCCGGCGGCCTCGAGCTGGAGACGCTGCCGTACCTGTTCGGCGACCCCTACGCCGTGACGTGGAGCGGGGTCGTGACCATCGTCGTGCTCGGCGTCGTGGTCGTCGTCTCGCTGGGGCTCGCGGGCCGCGCGTTGTTCGCGGTGGTGACCGACGAGGACTGGTCCCGCGTCGCCGGGTTGCCGGTCGGGCCGCTGAACGTGGGGCTCGCGGCCCTCACGGCCGGGGTGATCGTGACCGGGATGCGGGTCGTCGGCGTGCTCCTGATCGCCGCGATGACGGTGCTGCCGGTGGCGTCGGCGCAGCTGCTCGCGCGCTCGTTCGGCGGAACGCTTCGGCTCGCCGTCGCGATCGGCGCGTTGGTGTCGTTCCTGGGTCTCGCGATCGCCCGGCCGCTCGGCCTGGCGCCCGGCGGCGCGATCGTCTTCGTCGCCGCCGCGTTGTTCGCAGCGGTCGCGCTCGTCAAGCGGACGGCACCCCGAGCGCTCCAGCAGGAGGTCCATTGATGGAACTCCACCTCGAAGCCGAGACCCGGCTCGCCGGCTCCGGGCAGCGCTACACGCCCACGCGGCGGCGGCTCGTGGAGATCCTCGCGAGCGCGGCGAACCCGCTGTCGCTGCCGGACATCGTCCGAGGGCGACGGAACCTCCCCCAGAGCTCCGCGTACCGGAACCTCGCGGAGCTGGAGTCGGCGGGGCTCGTCCGCCGGGTGGCGTCGGAGGACGGCTTCGCCAGGTACGAGCTGGCCGAGGATCTGACGAGCCACCACCACCACGTGATGTGCTCCCGTTGCGGGCGGGTGGAGGACCTGCACCTCCCCCTGTCGTTCGAGCGACGGCTCGACCGGACGCTCGACGCGCTCGCCCGGGACGCTCGGTTCGCCAGCGTCCGGCATCGGCTCGATCTGATCGGGCTCTGTTCGGACTGCGCCGGCCTCACCGGGAGCTCCCGAGGGGGTCCTCTATCCTGAGTGCCGCCCGCCCCCGTTCGCCGCATCCTTCTGGAGGATCGTGACGCTCACCCGCACGACCCGGACCGACGAGCGCGCCGTGCCGCCGGTGCCCGATCACCCGGGCCGGCTCGGCTCGTGGTGGGTGATCCTCGGGTTCGCACTCGTCCTCCTCCTCGCGCTCGGCTGGCGATTCGTCGCGGATCCGTCGCTGTCCGCCCCGACGCGGGATCCCGCCTGGTACACCTGGCGCGCCGGCGTGATCCTCGACGACGACCCCGGGTCGGTCGCCGGCGACTGGGGTCCGGACAACCTCTTCTCCGGCGGGTACCGCGTGACGGTGCCGCTCGCGGGGGCGTTGCTGCAGCGGGTCGCCGGGATCAGCACCTACAGCTTCAGCGCGTTCCTGATGCTCGGGATCCCGATCCTGACCGGCCTCGCGCTCGGCGCCGGCGCGTTCCGGAGCCGGCGCGACCCACTGGTCGTGCTCCTCACGATGCTCGCCACGGCCGGGCTCTTCCTCACGACCCCCTACGTGGGCTACCTCGACAACATCACGGTGCTGTTCCTGCTGAGCCTGATCGTGGCCTTCGCGGACGCGGCGCGCACGTCGTGGGGCGCGCGGGTCGCGGTCGTCCTGATCGGGATGGCGGCCGCGTTCACCCATCCGACCACGTGTGTCCTGTTCGGCGTGTCCCTCGTCGCGGTCTGGGGCACGCACCTCGTCACGAGCGGCTTCCGGCTCGGATCGGCCCTCCGTTCCGACGGTCCGCTCCTGCTGTCCGCCGGGGGCGGCATGATCGCGGGTCTCGCGCTGTGGGTCGTCGGGGTCTGGGGCCCGGGCGGGCCCGAGCTGCTTCGGGACGCCGCGCTCCCGCCGCCGTACACGGCCGAGTTCTTCCTCGACCGCCTGTGGCTATGGATCTCGGACATGCAGCCGCTGATCACGTTCCCCTTGATCCTGGTCGCGATCGTGTCGACGATCGTGGTCTCGCGGCGGACCCGCACGCCGGCCGGTGAGTACGAGCAGGTGTCGATCTGGTGGATGTTCCCGCTCGCGGGCGTGCTCACGTTCCTGGTGGGCGACGCGATCCCCTACTACCGGTTCATCAACGCCACGGCGGCGCCGATGGCCCTGGCCGGGCTCGGCGCGTTCGTCGCCGTCCGGTGGCTGGTGCGCGGCGATGGCGGGCGGCGGGTCGCAGGCGTCGTTGGCGCGATCGCGGTGGTGGGCGCGCTCGCCTGGACGTTCGTCGATCCGGTGATGAACCGGTGGGCCACGCAGGACAACCAGTGGGCGCCGCAGTCCGTGCGGACCTCGCTCGCGGCCGCCCGTGAGGTGGTCGAGGCCGCCGGGGGACGACCGAGCGTGCTGATCGTGGACGACGGCAACACGGACGACGAGACGGGATCGAACACGACCTACGGGTGGGCGAAGACGTACACGAACGTGTTCCGGACCGGGTTGCCGGGCGACGCGGCCAAGTACCACGTGACGTACGTGGGCTCGGTGGACGACTTCCGTCGGAACGTCCCCTCGGGCGCACCGAGCGAGAACTACCGGGACACGTCGCGGAGCCACTGGCGAGAGCTCAACGCCCGCCTCCGGGAGTATCCGGAGCCTCCGGTCGTGTTCCTGATCGGCGAGTACTACCAGGGGCTCTGCAACGGCCTGACCGCGGACGCGTGCACGCCGCAGGCGCAGGAGGCGGCGTTCGCGTCCGCGACCG
>DASUPO010000005.1:0-30496 GCA_036281075.1 Actinomycetota bacterium
CTCGTACGGGTCGACCTGGATCGTGAACTCGTCCCACCACGGGTCCTCGGACACCTGCGGGTTGAACCGGCGGATCTTCAGCGTGAGGGTCGTGAGATGCGTCGCGCCGACGCGACGGTCGTCCGACGTGTTCAGGATCTCCGCGGGCGTGGCGTCGCTCGCCATCAGTACTTCCGCTCCATCGGGATGTAGGGCCCCATCTTCACAGGCTTGTACTCGAGCCGGATCGAGCCGTCCGGCTCGAGGGACGCGAGGGAGTGCTTCAGCCAGTTCGCGTCGTCCCGGAGCGGATGGTCCTCGCGGTAGTGGGCGCCGCGACTCTCGTCGCGGGCCTGCGCAGCCGCGACGAGCGTCGCGGCACAATCCAGGAGGAACCCGGCCTCGACGGCCTCCATCAGGTCCGTGTTGTAGACGCTGCTCCGATCTCCGATCGAGATCGCCTCGTAACGCTTCCGTAGCTCCCCTACGACCTCGCCCATCCTCGTGAGGCTCTCCTCGTTGCGGACGACGAACGCGAGGTCGAACATCGCGTCCTGCAGCTCCGCGCGGATGTCGGCGACCCGCTCACCGGCCGGTCGGCTGAGGATCCCGTCGAGGAGCTCGCGCGTTCGATCGGTCCCGTCCGGAGGCAGCTCCTCGAGCTCGCCCTCGGCGCAGTACCGGACGATGTCGTCGCCCCCGCGCCGGCCGAACACCACGATGTCCAGCAGGGAGTTCGTCCCGAGCCGGTTCGCGCCGTGGACCGAGACGCACGCGCACTCTCCCGCCGCGTATAGCCCGGGTACGACGGTCTCGTTCTCGCCGAGGACGACCCGCGCGTGGACGTCGGTCGGGATGCCTCCCATCGCGTAGTGCGCCGTCGGTTGGATCGGGACCGGCTCACGGGTTGGCTCGACCTGGAGATAGACGCGGGCGAACTCCGTGATGTCGGGGAGCTTCTCCTCCAGGACCTTCGGATCCAGGTGCGTCAGGTCGAGCAGCACGTAGTCGCCCTTCCGCCCCAGCCCACGACCCTCCTTCAACTCCTGGTAGATCGACCGGGAGACGACGTCCCGAGGCGCGAGGTCCTTGATCGTGGGCGCGTAGCGCTCCATGAATCGCTCGCCGGACCTGTTGCGGATCACCGCGCCCTCGCCGCGGGCGCCCTCGGAGAGCAGGACGCCGAGCCGGTAGAGCCCCGTGGGATGGAACTGGAAGAACTCCATGTCCTCCAGCGGGATGCCGCGTCGGAAGGCCACCGCGGGCCCGTCGCCGGTGAGCGCATGCGCGTTCGACGACACGCGGAACATCCGCCCGTATCCACCGGTCGCGAATAGCACGGCCTTCGCGCGGAAGACGTGCAGCTCCCCCGTCGCGAGCTCGTACGCGACGACGCCCGCGACCCCGCCGTCGTCCGTCCGGAGCAGGTCGAGGCAGTAGAACTCGTTGAAGAAGCGCACGTTCCGCTTCACGCATTGCTGGTACAGCGTCTGCAGGATCATGTGGCCGGTCCGGTCAGCGGCGTAACAGGCCCGCTTCACCGCGCGCTCGCCGTGGTTCGCGGTGTGCCCGCCGAACCGCCGCTGGTCGATCAGGCCGTCCGGTGTGCGGTTGAACGGGAGCCCCCACCGCTCCAGCTCGTAGATCGCGGCGACCGCCTCGTGCGTCAGGATCTCCGCGGCCGGCTGGTCGACGAGATAGTCGCCACCCTTCACGGTGTCGAAGGCGTGCCACTCGGGATAGTCCTCCTCGACGTTCGCGAGCGCCGCGCAGACCCCGCCCTGGGCCGCGCCCGTGTGGGACCGGGTCGGGTACAGCTTCGAGATGACGGCCGTCTTCACCCGGCCCGAGGTCTCGATCGCGGCGCGGAGGCCGGCGCCGCCCGCCCCGACGATCACCGCGTCGTAGGTGTGGCTGACGGTCATGCCGGCCAATCCGCCGGATCGAAGGTGACGACGACGATCGTCCCCAGCACCATCAGCGCGGCGCCGAGCACCGTGAAGAACGAGTTGATCGCGAGGCGAACGCCTGCCGGACGCACGTAGTCGAGGACGATCACCCGCAACCCGTTCACGCCGTGCAGCAGGGCGAGGACGAGCATCAGCCAGTCCCACGACTTCCAGAACAGGCTCGCCCAGCGCAGCTGGATGAACGCGAAGTCCACGCGATCCACCCCTTCGTCCAGCACGTGCATGATCAAGACGTGCCCGACGGCGAGCACCAGCAGCGCGATCCCGGACAGTCGCATGAACAGCCACGTCCACAGCTCGAACCCGCGGACGGGTCGATCCCGGCCGTGGCCGGGCGGCCGCGCACCGGGGGCGGGAGCCACGGGATGGGCGTCGGTCGTCGTCGCCATCCCGTCAGCTCTCCAGCAGCAGGTCGATGATCGCGGTGCCCATGATCCACGTGATCGGGATCATCGAGCCGATGAACAGCAGGATCGTGGCGACCCCCAGAGCGCGAGCGTGTCTCGTGAGGCCGGGGAAGAAGTCGATCAGCGTGATCCGCACGCCGTTGAACGAATGGAACAGCACCGCCGCGACCAGCCCGAGCTCCAGGAGCCGGACGAACGGGTTGTGATAGACGGAGGCGACCCGGTTGTAGGCGTCGGGCCCCCAGCCGACCACCGCGGTGTCGACCACGTGGGCGAACAGGAACAGGATGATCGCGACGCCGGTGACGCGGTGCAGCAACCAGCCGTACTGGCCCTCATGGCCCTTGTAGAGCCGGCCGAACCGGCCCTTGCGATCCCCCTCGGTGGTCCGATCTTCCGTCGCCACGGCGACTTCCAGCTTATCGGAGGTCCGTCTCAGGTCCGGGCGTCTCCTCGAGGGCGGCGCGGAGCGAGTTCGGCGAGGAGCCCGCGGCACGAAGGCGATCCTGGACCGTCTCCACCAACGAGCGCCGAGGGCCGAGCCAAGTCATCAGCAGCGCCACGAGGCGGAAAGGCCGGCCGGGATGTGGCACGAGTTTCCGTGCCCCCCATCTGAAGGAATCGGGCTCGAAGTTCGACGAGGGTCATCTGACGTCTCCTGGCGGGAGGGAGCCAGGGCACGAGCAGCTGCGACCAAGGTCGCAGGGCCAGGCGCCAGCCGGGATCGTCGTCCGGGTTCACGTCACGCGGATCGCGACGAGCACCCCGTCCCGGGTCGGGACGATCGTCGAGACGTATCGCTCGTCCTCGGCGACCAGCCGGTTGTGCTCGAGGATCGCCGGCGTCCATTCCGCTCGGCCGCCGCTCGCTTCCTCCTCGACGGCCACGCGCCCGTACCACAGCACGTTGTCGCAGACGTAGAGCCCACCGGTACGGATCCGCTCGCTCGCGGCACGCCACGCGTCGGGGTAGCCGTCCTTGTCGATGTCGCAGAACACCACGTCGAACGCGCCGTCGAGCTTCTCCATCTCCGTGACGGCGTCCCCGACGTGGAACGTGGTCAGATCGTCGAGCCCCGCTCGCTTCAGGTAGTCAGCCGCCCGGGTCTCGTTCTCCGGATCGCCGTCGGTGAGGTGCACCTCGCCGCCCGGCCCGACCGCCCGGGCGTGCCAGTACGCCGAGTAGCCGAAGCCCGAGCCCAGCTCCATGATCCGACGGGCGCCGACCGATCGTGCGAGGACCTCGAGCGTCACCCCCACGTTCCGGCCGACGATCGGGAATCCGTGTTCCGTGCCGTACGCCTCCATCTCCAGGAGGACCGGGTCGTCGAACCGGCGCAGGCGCGCCTCCATGTACCCCTCGATCCGCGGGTCGACGATGTCCACGGCTGCACCCTACCGCGACGGCCTAAGCTCCCCTCCGTGGACGACGGGACGCGCGTCACCGATTCGGGGATCGAGATCCGGCCGATCTACCGGCCGCAAGACGCGGACCCGACGGACCGCGTCGACGAGCCGGGCGCGTACCCGTTCACCCGCGGCGTCCGCCCGGATCTGTACCGAGGCCGGCTCTGGACGATGCGCCAGTACGCCGGGATGGGAACCGCGGAGGAGACGAACCGCCGCTTCCGGTACCTGCTCGACCACGGTCAGACCGGTCTCTCGGTCGCGTTCGATCTCCCGACGCAGATCGGACTGGACTCCGATCACCCTCGGGCGGAGGGCGAGGTCGGCCGGACCGGCGTGGCGATCGATTCGGTCGACGACATGGCTCGTCTGCTCGACGGGATCCCGCTCGACCGCGTATCGACCTCGATGACGATCAACGCGACCGCGCCGATCCTGCTCCTCCTCTACGAGCTCCTCGCGGAAGACCGCAGGATCGCGCCGGAGGCGCTCTCGGGCACGGTCCAGAACGATCTGCTGAAGGAGTACGCGGCGCGCGGCACGTACATCTATCCGCCCCAACCATCGATGCGACTGATCACCGACCTCTTCGCGTACGCGGGCGAGCGGATCCCGCGGTGGAACACGATCTCGATCAGCGGGTACCACATGCGGGAGGCGGGGGCGACGGCCGCCCAGGAGATCGCGTTCACGCTCGCGAACGGCATCGCGTACGTCCAGGCGGCCGTGGATGCCGGGCTCGCCGTCGACCGGTTCGCGCCGCGCCTGTCGTTCTTCTTCGCCTGCCATCTGAACTTCTTCGAGGAGATCGCGAAGTTCCGAGCGGCACGGCGGCTGTGGGCGACGATCATGCGCGAACGGTTCGGCGCGGAGGACCCGCGATCCCAGACGCTTCGGTTCCACACGCAGACGGGCGGCGCGACGCTCACGGCGCAGCAGCCCGAGAACAACGTCGTGCGGACCGCGCTCGAGGCGATGGCCGCGGTGCTGGGTGGTACGCAGTCGCTCCACACGAACTCGTTCGACGAGGCGTTGTCGCTCCCCACCGAGGGGGCGGCGAAGATCGCGCTCCGGACCCAGCAGGTGCTCGGGTACGAGACCGGCGTCGCGGAGACCGTCGACCCGCTCGGGGGCTCCTACTACGTGGAGGCGCTCACCGACGAGCTCGAAGACCTCGCGCTCGGGATCATCGAGGAGGTCGATGCGAAGGGCGGCGCCGTCGCCGCGATCGAGGCCGGCTACTACCAGGAGGAGATCCACGAGGCGGCGTTCCGGATCCAGCGTGGGGTCGAGACCGGCGAACGGATCGTCGTGGGCGTGAACCGGTTCGTGGACGCGGTCGCGAAGCCCGTCGAGCTCCAGCGGATCTCGGAGGACGAGGTGACGAGACAGGTCGACCGGCTGCGGACGCTGCGCGCGACGCGGGACGGGGCCGCGGTCTCGGAGGCGCTCGCGACGGTCGAGGGCGTTGCCCGGGGAACCGACAACCTCCTGCCGCCGATGCGCGAGGCGTTGCGTCGCCGCGCGACCCTGGGGGAGGTCTCCGACGCGCTCCGGCGCGTCTTCGGAGAATACCGAGCCACGGCGTAGCCACTAGGCTTCGCGCGGTGGACGTCGCGGTGATCGGAGGGACGGGCGCCGAGGGGTTCGGCCTCGCCCTGCGGCTGGCGGCCGCCGGCCACGCCGTGACGATCGGGTCCCGGGACGCGGAACGCGGCGCGCGCTCCGCGTCCGAGGCCTCGGACCGCGCCGGCGCCACCGTCGCGGGGACCGACAACGCGAGCGCGGCCGCCGCGGCCGGGGGCGATGGCGTCGTCGCGGTCACGGTCCCGTACGCGGGGCACGCGGAGATCTACCGGTCGATCGCCGGCGCGGTCGCACCCGGTGCGGTCGTGCTGGACGCCACGAGCCCGCTCGCGACGGCTGTCGGCGGCCGCCCGTGGCAGGTGCTCCGTCCCTGGCACGGCTCGGCCGCCGAGCAGGCTCGCGCGATCCTCGGCGACGGTCCCCGGGTCGTCGCCGGGCTGCACACGATCGCGGCCGACGCCCTCCAGGACCTCGGCCGCGGGATCGACAGCGACGTGCTGCTCTGCGCCGACGACGCCGACGCGAAGCACCGCGTCGGCGCCTTGCTCGACGGGATCCCCGGGATGCGGTGGGTGGACTGCGGCCGGCTCGAGATGGCCCGCGTGGCCGAGCCGCTGACGGCCCTCCTCGTCTCGATCAACCGCACCTACGAGGTGAAGGACTCCGGGTTCCGCATCGTGGGCAGGGAGACCTGGGGCGCGCCGGACGCTCCCTAGTCGATCACGGCGAGGACCTGGCCGGTCTCGACGACCTGACCGGCGTGGATCGGGAGGTCCGTCACCTCCCCCGCGCGCGTGGACGGCACGTGGTTCTCCATCTTCATCGCCTCGAGGATGCAGATCACGTCGCCAGGGCGGACCTCCTGCCCCTTCTCGACGAGCACCTTCACGATCGTCCCCTGCATCGGGGCCACGATCTCCCCGTGCACGTGCTCGCCGTGGTGCGCATCGGGCGAGGAGGGCGCTCGCGGCGCGGGCTCGCGTCGCTCGTCGAAGATCCGCACGGGGATCCGCCGGCCGTCCACCTCCACGAGGATGTCCGCCGGCCGGTTCGGCGACGGCGTCGTCGACGCGAGGTCCGGATGCGCCGGAAGCTGCGCGTCGGCGAGCGCGCGCTCGAGCCACGTCGTCGTGTGGGTGCCCGCCCGGAACTCCTTCGACGCCAGGACCCACCGATGGACCGGGATCGTCGTCGGCACGCCCTCCACGACGAACTCGTCGAGGCATCGCAGCATCCGGGTGCGGGCCTCCTCGCGATCCCCGCCCGACACGATGAGCTTCGCGAACATCGAGTCGTAGTCGCCGGGGATCTCGCGACCCTGCTCGATCCCGGAGTCGACCCGGACGAACGGTCCGGCTGGCTCCCGGTATCGGGTCACGCGCCCCGGCCCGGGAAGGAAGTTCCTCCCCGGGTCCTCGGCGTTGATCCGGCACTGGATTGAGGCGCCCCGCGGCTCCGGATCGATCGCCAGTCGCTCGCCGAGCGCCACGCGGATCTGGAGCGCCACGAGGTCGAGGCCGGTCACCATCTCGGTCACCGTGTGCTCGACCTGGAGCCGCGTGTTCATCTCCAGGAAGTAGAAGTCCCCGTCCTCGTCCATGACGCACTCGATCGTGCCGGCGTTCACGTAGCCCGCCGCCCGGACGAGGCCGACCGCGGCCTCGGTGAAGCGCTCGCGGATCGCGTCGTCGAACAGCGGTGACGGCGTCTCCTCGATCAGCTTCTGGTGCCGACGCTGCACGGAGCAGTCGCGCTCACCGAGGAAGAACACGTTGCCGTGGGTGTCGGCGAGGATCTGCGCCTCCACGTGGTGCGCGCGGTCGACGTAGCGTTCCAGGAAGATCTCGGGTCGGCCGAAGTAGGACTTCGCCTCGCGGGCCGCCCGCTTCAACGATTCCTCGAGGTGCGCCGCGTCGCGAACGACGTGCATCCCCTTGCCGCCGCCCCCGAACGCCGCCTTCACGACGAGCGGGAACCCGATCCTGGCCGCGTCCCTCTTCGCCCGGGTCAGGGCGACGGGCTCGCGCGTGCCGGGGACGATCGGCATCCCGGCCGCATCGGCGACGCCCCGGGCGGCCGCCTTGTCACCCATCGTCTCGATCGCGGCCGCGGTGGGACCGACGAACGCCAGGCCGGCGTCCGAGACCGCCGAGGCGAACTGCGCCCGCTCCGCGAGGAACCCGTAGCCGGGGTGGACCAGCGTGGCCTTCGACCTGCGCGCCACGTCCATGATCCGGTCGATCGCGAGGTAGGACTGCGAGGCGAGCGCCGGGCCGAGGCGGTACGACTCGTCGGCGACCTCGACGTGCAGGGCGTCACGATCGGCGTCGGAGTAGACGGCGACGGTCGCGATCCCGAGGTCTCGGCAGGTTCGGGCGATGCGGACGGCGATTTCGCCGCGATTGGCGATCAGCAGCTTCTGCTTCCGCGCCATCGCGGGCCACGATATAGCGTCCAGGGGAGGGGAGAAGCGTGCTGGATGAGGATGCGCTGCGTCGAGCGGTCGACGGGATCCCGCATGTACGCGCGACCGTGCGGTGGGACGACGTCACGACCTCGACGAACGAAACGGCGATGCGCCTCGCCTCGGAGGGCGCGCCCGCGTGGACGCTCGTGGCCGCCGCCCATCAGACGCGGGGGCGGGGTCGACAGGGCCGATCCTGGGTGGATCGGCCGGGCCGGGCGCTGCTCTGCAGCGTGGTGCTCCGTCCCGAGCTCCCTCCGGACCGTCTGGGTCTCGTCTCGCTCGCGTCGGGCGCGGCGATCGCGGGGGCGGGGTCCACGCTCTCGCGAGGCGCGGTGCGGTGCAAGTGGCCGAACGACCTCCTGGCGGAGGGAGCGAAGGTGGGCGGGGTCCTCGCGGAGGCCGAGGTGGAGGGAGCCGTGGTTCGACACGTCGTCGTCGGCTTCGGCGTGAACCTCGAGGTTCCGGAGGGGGTCGAGGGGGCCGGAGCGCTCGTGGGCGTCGACCCGGAGCGGCTCCTCGCGGGGTCCCTCGCCTCGCTGTGGCGGCTCCTCGCGGCGCCCGACGAGATCCCGGAACGCTGGCGAGCGGTCGCCGACACGCTCGGCAGGAGGGTCGAGGCGACGACGGTCGGCGGCGACGCCGTCCGCGGCGTCGCGGCCGATGTCGACGCCACGGGGGCCCTCGTCGTGGAGACCGACGGCGGCCCGAGGCGGGTCGCGTTCGGGGACGTTCGTCACCTCGTCCACGACGACGGCTGATCGTTCCGACCCCGCTTGCCTCCCGCGCGCGGCTCGCGCTACGTTGCGGCCATGGCGTTCCCGACGCGCCTCCTCGTCGACGGGGAGGAGCTGATCCTGGATCTCCGGCCGCACTGGATCGCCCTCGTCCTGCCCGCGATCGCCACGATCGCGACGATCGCCGTGATGCTCGCCCTCTACGACCTGTTCGAGGAAGGGATCCTCGACACGATCGTCGGCGTGGCGGGCCTGATCTTCCTGCTGCTCTATCCGGTGCGGAGGCTGGTGGACTGGTTCACGTCGCACTTCGTCGTGACGAGCGACCGGATCATCCATCGTCGGGGGTTCATCGCGAAGTATTCGATGGACGTGCCGCTCGAGGCGATCAACGACGTGCGCTTCGAGCAGGGGATCTTCGACAGGATCGTGGGCGCCGGGACGCTGGTGGTGCAGTCCGCGTCCGAGGCGGGTCGCCAGGTGTTCGACCACATCCGCAACCCGGAGGAGGTCCAGCGGACGATCTACCACCAGGGCGAGCTGAACCAGCAGCGGATGATGAGCGGCCGACCGTCGCCCTCGCAGACGCCGCATTCCACGACCACCGAGTTGGAGCGGCTCGCCGATCTGCGAGCCCGCGGGGTGCTGACGGAGGATGAGTTCCAGGCGCAGAAGCGCAAGCTCCTCGGCTGACATGGGGGCGGACGGGCCCCTCGGGGAGATCGACCACGTCTACTACTGGACCCGCGACCTGGATCGGGCGGTCGGGTTCTACGGCGAGGTTCTCGGCCTGGCGCTGGCCCACCGGGCCGGGAACGAGTGGGCGGAGTTCCAGGCGGGACCGGTGCGGCTCGCGCTCCACGGCACCGAGGAGGCGGCCATGCCTCCCGGCGGGACCGTCGTCTTCCGGGTCCGAGACCTCGACGAGGCCAGATGGTCGCTCCAGCAACGAGGAGTGACCTTCGACGGGCACGAGGCCGAGGTCCCGGGGTTCGCCCGCTTCGCGACGTTCCATGACCCCGACGGCAACCCGCTCCAGCTGATCGAGTACCTCGACTGAGGGGGGTCCAGCCTCAAGTCCACGGTTCCGAGGCCGAGGATGGTTGCAAGGGGACCGAGGAGTTGCGAGGCTGTCCGGGCCGGTCCGCCAGCCTTCCCTCGGACCGGAGACGTCGGACCGATGGCAGAGACCCCAAGAACCTTCCCCATCCGAGCGCGCGTCGCCGTGCTGGCGGCGCTGCTGGTGTTGCTGTCGGCGGTGTCCACGGTTGCGGGGGCGGCGCCCTCCAAGGAGGACGTCGAGCGCGCGAGACAGCGCCTCGAGCGGATCGAGGGTCGGCTCGCCGAGATCCAGGACCGGCTGTCCGCGACCCAGGTCCGCCTGAACCAGGTGGCGGGTCGGGTCGAGGCCCAGCAGGGGGCGCTGGAGCGGATTACCGAGGAGCTCCTGCGGACGCAGGCGCGGCTCGACCGCACGAGAGCGCGATACGAGCGGATCTCCGATCGGCTGAACGAACGAGCCGCGATCGCGTACATGACCGGGCCCGCCTCGAGCATCGACCTCCTCCTCGACGCGGAGAACGTCGCCGAGCTCACGGATCGCCTCGCCTACGTCGACGCCCTCGCCGAGGCGGACGCGGAGCTCGCGGTCCGCGTCGCCAACCTCGAGAACCTGCTCGTCGCCGCGGAGCGGCAGTTGGAGCGCCAGCAGGCGCAGCGCGCCGAGGCGCTGGAGGAGGCGCGCGCCCGGCAGGCCGAGCTCACCGCGCTCTTCGACGAGCAGCAGGATCTGTTCGCGGCGCAGGAGCGACTCGTGGCGCGGGCCGAACGGGACCTGAAGCGGCTGAGGGAACGCCGGGCGGCGTGGCTCGAGGAGCAACGGGAGAAGATCGAGGCGCAACGGGACGCGGTCGGCGACGCGGTCGGCGGCCGGGTGTGGAACGGTGGCTCCCTGTCGCCGTTCGATCACGTGCTCGAGGTGTGTCCGGTGGCCGGTCCTCGCGCCTACGGCGACGGGTTCGGCGCTCCTCGCTACGCGGGCGGGTTCCACTTCCACAAGGGCGTCGACATCGTCGCCCCGCTGGGGACGCCGATCGTCGCGCCGTTCGACGGGCAGGCCTACACGAGCGCGAACTCGCTGGGCGGCAACGTCGTGTTCGTCGTCGGATCGGTGGGCACCGTGTACAACGCCCACCTGACCGAGTACAGCGAGCTCTCGAACAGCGGGGTCTCGGCCGGCGACGTGATCGGCTACGTCGGGAGCACCGGCTCGAGCAGCACCCCGCACGACCACTTCGAGTTCCATCCGCGCTCGATGCCTGGACCATGGTACGAGAGCTCCTACGGGTACGGCGTGATCGAGGATGCGATCAACCCGTACCCGCTGCTGCTCCAGGCCTGCGGCTAGCGGTCGCCGCACGGTTCCTGCGCTCCCTATCCTTGCGGCATGCGCGCCGCGGACATCGGACACGTCGGGGTCGTGGGCTGCGGGCTGATGGGCTCGGGGATCGTCGAGGTGTGCGCCCGCGCCGGCCTCCGCGTCACGTTCGTCGAGGGATCCGACGAGCTCGTGGCGGCCGGCCGCGGCCGCGTCGAGCGCTCCGTGGGGAAGGCGGTCGAGCGCGGGAAGCTCGACGCGGCCGCGGCCGAGGAGGCGCTCGCCCGGGTCGCGGGAGCCACCGAGCTCGAGTCGCTCGCCGAAGCCGATCTCGTGATCGAGGCGGCGACGGAGGATCGAGCGGCGAAGGCGTCGATCTTCGCCACGCTCGGGCGGGGGACGCGACCCGAGGTCGTCCTCGCCTCGAACACGTCATCGATCCCGATCCGTGACCTCGGGGCCGAGAGCGGGCGATCCGATCGCGTGATCGGGATGCACTTCTTCAACCCGCCGCCGGTGATGGAGCTGCTGGAGCTCACGCCCTCGAGCGAGACGAGCGAGGAGACCTACGAGCTGGTCCGCGCCTTCGGCACCGACGTCCTGGGCAAGACCTGCGTCCGGTCCGGAGACGAAGCGGGCTTCATCGTGAACCGCCTGCTCGTGCCCTACCTGTTCGACGCCATCCGACTCTACGAGTCGGGATTCGCGTCCCGCGAAGACATCGACACGGCGATGCGGCTCGGCCTCGCGCATCCGATGGGGCCGCTCGCGCTCTCGGACCTGATCGGGCTCGACACGCTCCTCGCGATCGGCGAGGTCCTCCGCGATGCCTTCCCGGACGACCCCGCGTACGAGGCGCCGAAGCTGCTGCGGGATCTCGTGGCCGAGGGCAAGCTCGGTTCGAAGACGGGCGGCGGCTTCTACGAGGCCTGAGGATCAGCGCGACGCCTTGACGCACTCGCACCCACCCGGTCCGACCGTCGCCGCGTGGGGCGTGTGCGGCTCCAGGTCGAGCCGGTCGCCGGCCGTGAGCTCGACGTCCCCGTCGTCGAGATGGAACACGATCGATCCGGCCACGCAGTAGAGCACCTTGTGGAACCCGTGCTCGTGCCGGCCGTACCGGTCGCCGGGCCCGTTGCGCCACGGTCTCGGCTCCGCGCATCCCTCGGCCCGGAAGGCGGCGCGGGCGTCGTCGGAGGTCGCGTTCCCACGGTCGGATCGCGGTTCCCACGATCAGCGGGCCGATCGCGCGCCACGGTCCCCGGTCACCGGACGTCGCCGCGCCCGTCCATCGGCGGCACGCCCTTGCGAGCGAACTCGACCCACTGGCCGTGCCAGGGCTCGCGCGCGAACCGGCGCGCCTGGAGCGCGCCGGTGCCGATCGCGTCGATCCGGCCTTGCAGGACCCACGCGGGCGGCTTGGGGTTCTCGGCCGAGAGGTATCGCTCGAGCGCCATCAGGATCGCGCGTTCCTCCTCCTGCGAGACCCCGTCCGGGACCTCGAACCGTCGCTCGCCGTCGCTCGCGCTGGCCATCGCGCTAGAGCGGGATGTTCCCGTGCTTGCGCGCAGGGATCGTCTCGCGCTTCGTGGAGAGCATCCGCATCGCCTTGATCAATCGCGGCCGGGTCTCGGCCGGCTCGATCACGTCGTCGATGAAGCCGCGTTCGGCCGCGGCGTACGGGGTCGAGAACTTCGACCGGTACTCGGCGATCAGGTCGCGCCGCTTCCCCTCGGGATCCTCGGCCTTCTCGATCTCCTTCCGGAAGACGACGTTCACGGCGCCCTCCGCGCCCATCACCGCGATCTCCGCGGTCGGCCAGGCGAAGGAGACGTCGGCGCGGAGGTGCTTCGAGTTCATCACGAGGTAGGCACCGCCGTACGCCTTCTTCGTGATCACCGTCATCCGCGGCACGGTCGCCTCCGCGAACGCGTACAGCAGCTTCGCGCCGTGCCGGATGATCCCCCCGAACTCCTGCTCCGTCCCGGGGAGGAACCCGGGGACGTCGACGAACGTGAGGATCGGGACGTTGAACGCGTCGCAGAACCGGACGAAGCGCGACGCCTTCTCGGAGGCGTCGATGTTCAGCGTCCCGCCGAGTACCTTCGGCTGGTTCGCGACGACCCCCACGGTGCGGCCGTCGAGCCTCGCGAACCCGGTCACGACGTTGTACGCCCACAGCGGGAAGATCTCGAGGAACTCGCCGTCGTCGACGACCCGGCGGATCACCTCGTGCATGTCGTACGGCTCCTTCGCGCGATCCGGCACGACGTGCGAGAGCGCGTCGTCGGTCCGTTCCGGATCGTCGGTGGTCGCGTACGCCGGCGGGTCCTCCAGGTTGTTCGACGGGAGGAACGAGAGCAGGTACCGGACGCGGTTCATCACGTCCTCGTCGTCCTCGCCGATGATCGACGCCACCCCCGACTTCGTGGCGTGCGTCATCGCCCCCCCGAGCTCCTCGAACGTGACCTCCTCGCCGGTCACCGTCTTGATCACGTCTGGACCTGTGATGAACATGTGCGACGAGTCCTTGACCATGAACGTGAAGTCGGTGATCGCCGGCGAGTACACGGCGCCGCCCGCGCACGGGCCCATGATCACCGAGATCTGCGGGATCACGCCGCTCGCGCGGACGTTCCGCTCGAAGATGTAGCCGTACCCGGCGAGCGAGGCCGCTCCCTCCTGGATCCGCGCGCCGCCGGAGTCGTTGATCTGCACGAACGGGGCGCCGGTGGAGATCGCGAGGTCCATCACCTTGCACACCTTCTGGGCGTGGACCTCGCCCATCGACCCGCCGAAGACCGTGAAGTCCTGGGACGCCACGAAGATCTTCCTGCCGTCGACGGTGCCGTAGCCGGTGACGACGCCGTCGCCCGGCGGCCGCTTGCGATCCATGCCGAAGTCGTGCGCGCGATGGACGGCGAACGGGTCGGTCTCGACGAACGAGCCGCGGTCCATCAGCAGCTCGACCCGCTCGCGGGCCGTCAGCTTGCCTCGGTCGTGCTGCTTCTTCGCGGCGTCCCGCCCGCCGGGGGTGAGGGCCGCCTTCTTCCGCTTGCGGAGCTCGTCGATCCGTTCCTCGACGGGGATCGTCTTCTCGGTCTCGACGTCCTTGTCCGTGGTCGCCATGCGCCGGAGTCTAGCCGCGGCCGCGATCGGGCCGGGCGGGGCACGTGCGCCGGCTCAGCACTCCTTCGGCGGCCAGCCGGCGACCCGCCAGGTGCCGATGTCGCCAACCATCCGGATCGTCACGATCGCGTTCGTGCGTCCGTTGAGCGCGCGCCGCGAGAGCTCCCAGGAGGCGACGGTGTGCTCCTCGTAGCGATCCGGCCACATGTCGCGGTCGTGCTGGAACAGACCGCGATACCGGCCGGTCGGCTCGGACGTCGCGCTCGGATCGAGGCCGCTCTCGCGCCGCGCGATGCAGATCGCGCGCGCCCTGCCGCCGGGGACCGGTCCGAACCGGTCCACGGCGCACGCGATCCGGCGCTTCGAGTAGTGTCGGACGGTCTCGCCCTCGCGGCGGTGGAAGTCGCACGGTCCGGGCACGTGATGGGCGTACGCGGGCGTCGCCGTGAGGGCGGCGCCCGCGACCACCAGAAGGACCGTGATCGCGGCTCGGGTTCGGCTCAACGCATCGTCTCGGTCATGGACGCACCGAACCGCCGATGGGATGGACCCGCTCGGCGGTTCGAGCGGCACCCTACCCGGCGGTACCGCGATCCGTCCAACCCGGCTCCAGATCGACGCGACCGCCGGTCCGCCAGTACTCGCCGCCATCCCGGTCGAGGAACCCTTCGTCGACGAGCGAACGGCGGAGCGCCGCGTGGTCGGTGTGGAAGGCGCCGACGATCGCGTTCACCTCGCGCTCGTCGTACCGCACGCCCGGCTCGAACTCGATCGCGATGCGCTCGAGCACGACCCGGCGCTTCGAGGCCTTCACCGGGATCTCCACGAGTCGGCCGTCGCGGAAGAACGCGCGGAGCACGGCCTCCTCGTCTTCGCTCGCGGCCTCCAGCGCGATCCCGGCCTCGCGCGGCGGTCCGACCTGCTCGGCCGCCCAGCGAAGGGTCTCCGCGTCGAGCCGGTACGTGCGGCGGTCGGGCTGCAGGCGAGCCACGCCGGCGCTCGCCAGGCGCGTGAGGTGGCGGCGGACCCGGGCGATCGGCAGGTCGAGCGACTCCGCGAGGGGCGCCGCCGCGGCGTCTCCGGCGGCCAGGGCGCCGGCGATCCGCAGCCGCTCCGGGTCCGCCAGCGCGCGGAGGATGTCGTCGGGATGCTCGGACATGTCGGTCGGGGTCCTTACCATGATGCGATGCTCCTCACGGATCCGCAGCGCCGGACGCTCGACCGGCTGATCGGGACGGGGGAGCGACCCGTCTTCGCGACGGACCTCCGGCAGCGCCTCGTCGATCGGATCGAGGTGGCCGCGCGCGAGCTCGAGCTCGGGGAGCCGCTGTGGCTGGGGAAGGAGGCGCTGAACCAGCTCGCGCGCTGCGAGGGACGCTTCTCGGCGCGGCTCGGCGGCGAGGATCCGCCGTTCGAGCACTCCGTCAACACGGCGTCGGGCGTCCTCGTCCACAAGGCGATCGAGGTCGACGTCGGGGCACGGGACGGCCTCGAGCCCCACGCGATCGCGGTGACGGCGGCCGAGCGTCTCTCGGAGCGGGAGGAGCGGTTCGCCGAGTTCTGGCGGGAACGGTCGGTCCCCGAGCAGGACGAGCTCCTGATGGACGTCGTGCGCAAGGTCACGCTCTTCCAGGGGTCGTTCCCGCCGTTGCGGGAGCTGCGGCGGGAGATGGCGCCCGTGACGGAGCTCCCCGTCAAGGCGCAGCTCCTGGGCGGCGATCTCACGCTCTCCGGCAAGATCGACCTCGTCCTCGGCGTTCCCGACCGGCTCGAGCCGTGCCGGGCCACCCGCCTGGCCGTCGACCTGAAGACCGGCGGCGCCTGGCCCGAATACGCGGAGGACATGCGCTTCTACGCGCTGCTGATGACGCTGCGGTTCGGCGTCCCGCCCTACCGGGTCGCGTCGCTGTTCCTCGACTCCGGCGAGTGGCAGTCCGAGGAGGTCTCGGAGGAGACGTTGCTGCACGCGGCCGACCGCGTCGTCGCGGCCGCCAGGTCGGCGGGCGCGCTGCTCGGCGGCCGCCAGCCTCGGCTCACGCCGGGCGCATGGTGCGCATGGTGCCCGCGCGCGTTCACGTGCCCGAGCGCGGAGCCGCGTCCCGCCTAGTTCAGGGTCGGATCGAACGGCATCGTCGTCAGCAGGCGGAACCCGGCGCCGAGACGGCCGACGGCTGCCGCCCAGAGGGAGTCGGGCCGCTCGGTGAAGACGTCGCCTGGGAACGCAGGTGTCGCGTGCCACGAGTCCTCTGCCATCTCGGCCTCGAGCTGGCCGGCGTCCCAACCCGCGTAGCCGGCGAACACCCGGGCGCGTCGGAGCCCGCCGAGGGAGCTCTCGTCGGCCTCCTCCGGCAGGAATCCGATCGAGTCGAGGGCGAGGACCCCCGCGCGCCTCGGGTCCTCGAAGTCCGCGAGCACGACCGCTGCCTCCGGCTGGACCGGTCCGCCGCGGAAGATCGGCTCCCCGGGCAGCACGAGCTGTGAGAGCGGCGGCGCGGCCTCCTCCACGGTCGCCTCGAGCGGCTGGTTCAGGACGACGCCGACGGCGCCCTCGTCGTCGTGATGCCCGACCAGCACGACCGTCCGCCGGAAGTTGGGGTCCCACAGGCTCGCGCCCGCGATCAGGAGGTGCCCTCGAAGGTTGCTCACCGACAGGCATCCTCCCACCGGATGCGTCGGTTCGTTAGGGTTCGGGCCGACCCGGTCCGCCGAGCGGAGGCGAGATGGCGAAGGACGTGTACGAGATCGGTGAGATCCCGCCGCTCGGTGAGATCCCGCCGCGGATGCACGCGCAGCTGGTCCGGCCCGACCGGTACGGGGAGCCGCGGGACGCGATCGTGGACGAGGTGATCGACGTCCCCGAGGTCGGGCCCCGCGACGCGCTGGTGCACGTGATGGCCGCCGGCGTGAACTTCAACAACGTCTGGGCCGCGCGCGGGGTCCCCATCGACGTGACGAAGACCCAGGCGCGCTGGGGCGAGCCGACGGACTTCCACGTTGTGGGGTCGGACGCGGCCGGCGTCGTCTACGCGGTGGGCTCCGACGTCAGCGACCTCGCGGTCGGCGACCACGCGGTCGTGCACGCCGGGCAATGGGACGCGGACGATCCCTGGGTCCTCGACGGTAACGACCCGGGCTTGGCCGCGAGCTTCCGCGTCTGGGGCTACGACACGTGCTGGGGATCGATGGCGCAGTTCACGAAGGTGCAGGCGCATCAGTGCCTCCCGAAGGCCGAGCACCTCACGTGGGAGGAGGCGGCCGCCCCCACGCTCACGGGCGCGACGGCCTATCGCATGCTGCACGGCTGGCCGCCGAACACGGTCCAGCCCGGAGACGTCGTTCTCGTCTGGGGCGGCGCGGGCGGGCTCGGTTCGCTCGCGATCCAACTGGTCACGCTCGCCGGCGGTCGGGCGGTCGCGGTGGTCTCGACGGAGGAGAAGGGGGAGTACTGCAAGCGCTTGGGCGCGGTCGGCTACGTGAACAGGACCCGGTTCACCCATTGGGGGGTTCCGCCGGCCTGGGACTCGCCCGACTGGAAGGACTGGTTCGAAGGCGCCAAGGCGTTCGGCAAGGCGATCTGGGACGCGGCGGGCGAGAAGACGGGTCCGCGGATCGTCTTCGAGCATCCCGGTCAGGACACGATCCCCACGTCGAACTTCGTCTGCGATCGCGGCGGGATGGTCGTGATCTGCGCGGGGACCAGCGGCTACGACACGATGATCGACGTCCGTTACCTCTGGTACCTCCAGAAGCGCTACCAAGGCTCTCACCTGTTCAACGACGAGCAAGCGGCCGCGTTCAACGATCTGGTCCGGGAGGAGAGGATCCACTCGACGCTGGGTCGGACGTACCGATACCACGAAGCCGGCCTCGCGCATCAGCAGATGGGCGAGGGCAAGCTTCCCGAGGGGAACGTGGCGGTGCTCGTGAACGCCCCGAGCGCGGGGCTCACGGGGCTGTCCTGAAGGCGGGACGGGGTCAGAGGACCTGGACCAACTCCACGAGGACCCCCTCCATGCCCTTCGGGTGCACGAACGCGATCAGCGTGTTCCGGGACCCGCGACGGGGGGTCTCGTCGACGAGGCTGACGCCCTCGGACCGCATGTGTTCGAGCGTGGCGGCCACGTCGCCCACGCGGTACGCGACGTGGTGCACGCCGGGACCGCGTTTCTCGAGGAAGCTGCCGACCGGCGTGTCGGCTCCGAGCGCGCCGATCAACTGGAGGAAGGACGTGCCGACCGGGAACAGGACCTCCTCGACCCCTTGATCCTCGACCCGCTCCCGATGGCCGGGCTCGACGCCGAGCGTGCGTCGGTACCGTTCGACGGCCTCCTCGAGGTCGGTGACCGCGATGCCCACGTGGTCGATGTCGAGGATCACCGCTTCCTCCGGGCGCCGGGCTGCATCCGCGCGATCAGGTCCTGGGCGGCCCGCACGTGGTAGACGGGCAGCGCGAGGGCCCTCGTGACGGCGGCGACCCCCTGTGCCCGGAGGTCCTCCTCGGCCTTCGCCCCGTCCCGTCTGGGCGCCTCGAGGATGTAGAACCCGACGAGGTCCAAGAACTGGGCGAGCGAGGGGGTGAGCCCCCCTCGCTCGTAGGCGTAGATCGTCTGCCGCGACGAAGGGGCGCCCTCGACCGACGCCACCGACTCGACGGATCGGTAGCCGGCCGCCCGTCGGAGGTCGCGGAGCAGGCCGCCGATCGCGCGCCGGTCCTCGGTGCTGATCGGAGGCTGCTTCGTGCGGGCCACGTCCGCACGATAACCGACCCTTCCGTCGAGACCTTCGCCTGAGGCGAACCATCCCCCAGATGGGGCCGAAGGTCGGATTCACGGGGGATGGCGATGGGTATACCGTGCTAGGCAAGGTTCCGGGCCTAGACCCCGGGGCAGGGTGGAGGTCACGTGACGGACAAGCATCACACCGCCTCGGCGGCGGCCCTCATCTCCGGCTCGAGCACTTTGCGGCAGGGTCGCGCGGACGTGTTCAAGCAGCGCGAGCGCACGAAGCGCAAGCGGCTGCTCCGGGCGATCGTCGTGATCTCGGCGATCGACGCCTATCTGTGGTGGCGGTACTCGACGGGACGGCCCCTCCGCCTGCCCACGATCCCGGACAGCTTCCCGTGGGAGGTCTACCTCCCGGCGATGCTGCTGATCGTGGCGATCGGTCTGATGGTGGCGATGCCGCTGCTCTCGGGGCGATCCCCGCACATCACCGTCTACCCCGAGCAGGTCGAGGTGGGTCTCACCGACCTGAAGGGTCTCGACACCCAGGTCGACGAGGTGATCCGCACGCTCGACGTGTTCCTCGGCTACGGGACCTTCCGCGAGGAGCTCGGTGGCACCCCGCGTCGCGGGATCCTCTTCGAGGGACCGCCGGGGACCGGCAAGACCTACCTCGCGAAAGCGATGGCGAAGCAGGCGGGCGTTCCGTTCCTGTTCATCTCCGCTACGGCCCTGCAGTCGATGTGGTTCGGCATGACCGCGTACCGGATCCGCTCGTTCTTCAAAGCGCTCCGCAAGACCGCGCGGAAGGAAGGGGGCGCGATCGGATTCATCGAGGAGATCGACGCGATCGCGCAGTCCCGCGACGGCGTGAGATCCTCGACCCCGGCGGGACCGGCCGGCATGGAGCGCTCGGTGAACCGGTTCACGTCGTCCAACACGGGCGGCATGGTCAACGAGCTGCTGATCCAGATGCAGTCCTTCGATCAGCCACGCTGGCGGACGCGGGTCCGGGGCAAGTTCCTGGGATGGCTGAACGGGTACCTGCCCAGCGATTGGCAGTTCAAGATGGTCGGGCCCGAGTACCACAACATCCTGCTGATCGCAGCGACGAACCGGGCCGACTCGCTGGACACCGCGCTGATGCGGCCGGGTCGCTTCGACCGGCGGCTCTACTTCGACGTCCCGACCCAGAGCGAGCGCGAGGATCTCGTCGACTACTTCCTCGAGCGCAAGAGCCACCACGCGCAACTCGACGACCCGGCGGTGCGCAACCGGATCGCCCACGAGAGCTTCGGCTACACCCCGGTGATGATCGAGCACCTCTTCGACGAGGCCCTGCTCGTGTCGCTCCGCGACGGGCGACGCGAGATGAACTTCGACGACGTGATGGAGGCGAAGTTCACGGAGGAGATCGGGCTGAAGCAATCGGTCACCTACGTCGACGACGACCGGCGCTCGGTCGCGGTGCACGAGGCGGGGCACGCCACGGTCGCCCATTTCCTTGGACAGAACCGAAGGCTCGAGGTGCTGTCGATCATCAAGCGGCGTGATTCGCTGGGGCTGCTCGCGCACGGCGATCAAGAGGAGCGGTTCACCAGGACGAGGACCGAGATCGAGTCCGGGATCGCGATCGCCCTCGGCGGACTGGTGGCGGAGGAGCTGGTGCTCGGGGAGTCCGGGACCGGCCCCGCGAACGACCTGATGATGGCGACGCAGCTCGCGGCGCAGATGGTGGGGTCGTTCGGGATGGCGGGATCGCTGATCTCGTTCGACGCCGTCTCCCACGGTCCGATCGGCGGCGCCAACCTCGTGGCGAAGGTCCTGGCCGACGACCGTGGGAAGCAGGGGGTCGAGGACATCCTGGCGGCTCAGAAGGAGCGGGTCCTCGAAGTCCTGTCGAGCAACCGCGACGTCCACGCCGGCCTCGTACAGGCGCTGGTCGAGCGCGACGAGCTCGTGCGCGACGAGATCCTCGAGGTGATCGAGGGGACGCTCGCGGCCCGCGACTGACCGAACGGAGTCCGCCTCCGTCCGCGGACGCCGCCGTAGACTCGATCCGTGAGCTCGTCCACGCGTTCGGTGATCGTCGCCGGCGCCCGCACGCCGATCGGGAAGTTCCGCGGCGCCTTCGCCTCGCTCCCAGCGGTCGAGCTCGGGGCGCACGCGATCCGTGCCGCCGTCGAGCGCGCGGGGATCGCGGCCGAGCAGGTCGACTACGCGATCGTCGGCCACGTCCTCCAGGCCGGCGCCGGGCAGATCACGTCGCTGCAGGCCTCGATCGGGGCGGGGCTCCCCAAGGACGTCCCCGCGATCACCCTCAACAAGGTGTGTCTGTCCGGGATGTCGGCGATCGCGATGGCGGACCAGATGATCCGCAGCGGGGAGATCGAGGTGGCGGTGGCGGGCGGGATGGAGTCGATGACGAACGCGCCGTACGTCGTGCCGAAGGCGCGCGAGGGATCCAGGCTGGGCGACGCGGAGCTGGTCGACACGATGGTCCACGACGGGCTCTGGTCGTCGTTCCGGAACGAGCACATGGGCGAGGGGACCGACGAAGTCAGCACGGAGCTCGGCCTGACCCGCGAGGAACAGGACCGGTGGGCCGCCCGGTCGCACCGGCGGGCCGACGAGGCGTGGACGTCCGGTCGGATGGGCGAGGAGGTCGTCGCCGTCGAGGTCGCGCAGCCGGCGGATACGTCGATCGCGGTCGATCGGGACGAGGGGATCCGGCCCGACACCACGGCGGCACGGCTCGCCGGGCTGAAGCCGGCGTTCCGACCCGACGGCACGATCACGGCGGGGAACGCGTCCCAGCTCTCGGACGGCGCTTGCGCCGTCGTCGTGATGAGCGCGGAGAAGGCGGAGGAGCTCGGCGTGGAGCCGATCGCCGAGATCGTCGCCTACGGGATGTCGTCGGATCGGTACCCGTCGCTCCACACGGTCCCCGCGCTCGCGCTCGAGCGGGCGTTGAAGAAGGCCGGCCACGGCGCCGCCGACCTCGGACTGGTCGAGATCAACGAGGCGTTCGCCGCGGTCCCGATCCACGCCACGAGGATGCTCGGCGTCGACGAGGACGTCGTGAACGTGAACGGCGGGGCTGTGGCGCTGGGACACCCGATCGGCGCCTCCGGCGCGCGGATCGTGCTCACCCTCGCGCTCGAGATGCGGCGGCGGGGGGTCGACCTGGGCGGCGCCGCGATCTGCGGCGGCGGCGGCCAGGGCGACGCCCTGGTCCTGCGGCGCCGCTAGTCCGTCGGGTTACTTCCCGGCCTTGTTCTGCGAGAGCTGACGGAGCTCGCGGACCAGCGCCTGTTCCGCCTTCACCCAGTGGTTCGGGTCCTCCGCCTCCGGATCCCCGGCGACCGGCTCGGCCGGCGGGTCGGCCGCTTCGTCCGTCACCGCGGCGCCCGCGTGGTCGGTGGCCGGGAGGAAGATCTGGAACGCCGTGCCGCCCCCGTCGCGATCGCCCACCTTGGCCGAGCCGCCCTGGACGTCGGCGAGCCGGCGGACCATCGGGCTGAGCGCGGCCTCGGAGGCGGCCTCAGGCTCTTCGACGACGATCATCGCGCCCGCCTTGTCGCGGAGGAGCCGGATCGTGATCGTCTTGCCGGCCGGGGTTCGGTCGCTGGCGCTTCGGAGCAGGGCCTGGATGATCTGCTCGGTACGGGTGCGGTCGATCGAGAGCGAGACGGGCTCGGCTTCGATCCGCACGTCGTGCTCTGCCTCGACGCCCGATTCCTCGACCACTCGGCGGATCAGCGATTCGAGATCCGTGTTCCGGCGCTCCAGGTCGATCGTGCCGGTCACGAGGGAGTCGACGTCGGCGAGGTCGCGGATCGTGGTGTCGAGCCGGCGAGCCTGGGCCGTGAGCTGCTGGATCAGCTGCGCCTGTTCCTTCCCGCCGCGCTTGTGCTTCAGCAGCTGCGCCACGCCGATCATCCGCGAGACCGTCTTCTGCGCGTCCATCGACATCTCCTTGATGAACGGCGTGGAACCGCGACGGTCCTCGATCAGCTCGCCCTCGGCCTCGCGAGCCTCGTGCTTGGGAGTCTGCAGCTCCCGCATCTGATCGGCCATCTTGTGTTGCCGAAGCTGCTCCTCGAGCTGTTCGATCCGCGCGGCGTCGTCCCCGACCTGCCGCTCGAGCTCCCGGCCGTGCTCCTCGGCGGCGATCAGCTTCTCGCTCTGGCCGGCCAACCGCTCCTGGGTCGCGGTCAGGAGCTCGTCGATGTGCGCCCGGCCCTCGTCGTCGGCGACCTCGAGCGCCCTACGAGCCTCGACCTCCTGCAGTCGCCGGTTCATCTCCGCGTTGATCTCCGTCGCGGCCTCCAGCTCCTCGGCGAGCCGGTCCGCGCGCTCGGTCGCCTGCCGAGCGTCGTCCTGCGCCAGGACCTCGGAGCGCTCGAGCGCCTCGCGGGTCTCGCGCTCGCGCACGAGCGTGGCCTCGGTCTCGCGGGCGGCGATCCGGAGCTCCTCCAACTCGGCGGCGAGCGACTCGCGCTCCGCGTTGGCCGCCCGGACGTCCTCGGCGGACCGGTCGAACTCCACCTGCCGCTCCGTCAGCCCCTGCTGCAAGACCTCGATCCGATCGTGGGCGGCCTGGAGCTCCGTCCGCGCGCTCTCGAGGTCGACGGCTCGCCCCTCCGACTCGGACCGGGCGGCCTCGAGGTCGGCGCCCACGGCGGCGACCCGCGCGCTCGCCTCCTCCACACCCCGGGCGGCGTCGGCGGCCCGAGCGGAGAGCTCCGCTCGGGCTTCCGCGAGCTCGGTGGCGTGCCGGGTCTCCGCGTCGGCGAGTTGCGCCTGGAACTCCTCGCGGAGCGACCGCACCTGCGCCTCCAGCTCGGCCTCCCGCTCGACGAGCTCGGCGCGGTGGGAGGCGCGCAGGCTCTCGAGCTCGGCCTTCGTCGATCGCAGACCGTCCGTGAGCTCGGCGGCCCGCTGCTCCTCGCTCCGGAGCGCGCGGAGCTCGCCCCGTGCGTCCTCGAGCTCGGTCCTCGCGCCGGCGAGCTCACTCTGCATCGCGTCCATCGCGTCGCGAGCGTGCAGCGCGTCGAGCTGCGCCGCATCGAGCTCTTCCTGCAGCTCCCGCGAGCGTTCCGCCTGGCGCTGGAGCGCGTCCACCTGCTGGATCGTGAGCGAGAGCTGCGTCTGCGCGCCCTCCAGCTCCGCCCGCAGCCCCATCGCCTCGGCCTCCACCTGCTGCAGGTCCTCGCGACCCGGCCCGGCGATCTCGTCCCTCCTCGCCAGCAGCTCGCCGGCGATACGGTCTCGTTCCACGGTCACGCTGTGCAGCCGTTGCTCGAGCGAGCGGGCCGCGGCCTCGGCCTTGACCGCCCGCTCCTCCAGCACCCGGTCGTTCCCCGGCGGCTGGTCGCGGACGATCCGCTGCGTCGCTTGCAGCGCTTCGAGGGTGGCGCGGTACTGGTCCTGCAGGAGCGTGAGCCGCTGCTCGGCCTCCTGGGCGCGGCTCTCCGCGCGCCGCCGCGCCTCCGCCTCCTCCTTCAGGCCCGGGTGGGGCGCCTCGATCGACCGCCTCGCCGGCGGACCCGGCTGGCGGGAGGGGATCACCGGGACGCGGATCCCCGAGCCCGGCCCGCGCTCGGTCGCGGTCGCGCGCCACGACGGCGCGCCGGCCGCCAGCAGCACGAGGATCAGCGCGCCGGCCAGGAAGAACATGTTCGTGCGCCATGGGCCGGCGGCCGATGTGACGTCGTCCGCCGGCCGCGAGAGCTCGACCGCCGCGGCGTCGCCGACGCCCGACGGGAACCGCAGCCCCACCATGGCCGACACCGAGTCGTCGACGATCTCGACCTGCGGCTCGCCGCGGAACGCGGCCCTGACCCGCTGCCGTTCCCCGGCCAATCGCTGCCCGATGTTGCCGTCCTCGGTCGAGAACAGGATCTCGCCCGATCCCGAGAAGAGCGTGACGGTCTCGAAGTCGCTCGCGTCGAGCACGACGTCGTCGATCGCCCGAGACAGCTCCCGGACGCGCTCGGGGCTGGCTTCGTGTTGGAGGTCGTCGGGTCGGAAGACCAGCGTGAGCGAGCTGTCGGTGATCACCTCGGCCTGCTCGACCACGCGTTCCTGTGCGGTCGAACGGGCCCGGATGCTCATCCACAGCGAGCCGGCCACCCCGACGATGAGCAGCGCGATGAGGGCGAGGTGGACCCTGCGAGCCAGGCCGTTCCCTGTCACGTCACTCCCGCCCCTTGTTCGGTCTCCCGGGCTCCGTTATCGGCAGCCTCGCCGACCGGGTTCAGTGCCGCGCGGGGGATTCCTCCCGGCCGGCCCGAGGACGAGGACCTAGGCCGGATGCCGGCCCGCGCCGATCAGGGCTCGCGCACGGTGTTGCTCGTGACGCGCCACCGGGATCCCGTCCACGTGAGGACGGTCTCGCGCATCGCGCTCGGACAGCAGTGGGCGTCGCCCTCCCGGTAGACCGATCGCGTGATCACGAGGCCGGGCGAGCCGAAGGGTCCAGGGTCGATCCGACCGTCGCACAGCCGCCTCCCGAAGATCGGCCGGAGTCGGTTGAGGTCGACCACGGACCAGCGCCCGCAGGCACCCGATCCGCCGATCCCTTCGAATACCAGAGCGTCGTCGGACCCATCCCCGGACATGTCGGTCGTCGCGATCTGGATCTCCTGGACCGCGTGCGCCGAGTCGTGGCGCCGGACGAGCTCGGCGCGCCAATGCGGCGCGGATCCGAACCGCTCCCAGACCGCGTAGCCGCGGGGCAGGCGCGCGAAGTCCGACCCTGGTTCCACCCACGCGAGCGCGACCTTCACTCCCTCGTCGGTGTACGCGAACCACTGACCGGTGAGGTCGGCCTCCACCGGGATCATCTCGTCGAACGGCAGCTCCGGTGGCGACAGGTCGGCGTCGACGCTCGTGGGCATCGCGGCCGGCTCGGGGCTGGTCGAAGGCTCCGGGCTCGGCGAAGACTCGGCGGTCGGCGACGGCGAGGGCTCGGCGGTCGGCGACGGCGACGCCGGTGCGGGCGGCGGATCGGCGTCGCCACCGCACGCGCCGAGCGTCAACGCGACGACCACGGCGCCCAGGGTCCTCCGCACCCGACGATGGTATCGGTCGCCGGAGTGCGGATCGGCAGCCGCGTAGGATGCTCGGGTGCCCGAGCAGCCGACGCGCACGGTCGCCGCGTCCGAGGTGACGCTCACGCAGATGATGGAGGTCACGGACGCCAACGTGGCCGGCAACGTCCACGGTGGCGTGATCATGCGCCTCGTCGACACGGCAGCCGCGCTCTCGGCGATCAAACACTCCGGCGGCCTGGCGCTCACGGTCCAGATCGACGAGATGTCCTTCCTCGAGCCGGTCCACCTCGGCGAGGTCTTGATCCTGAAGGCGTCGGTGAACGACGTGGGACGGACCTCGATGGAGTGCGGCGTGCGCGTGGACGCGCAGGATCCGCTCACGGGCACGATCCGACACGTCAACAGCGCCTACCTCGTCTTCGTGGCCGTCGATCGCCAGGGAAGGCCGCGCGAGGTGCCGCGCCTGGTCGCCGAGACGGAGACCGAGCGCCGTCGGCAGCAGGAGGCCGGGCTGCGCCGCGAGCGTCGGAACGCGCACCGGGAAGCGATCCGAGCGGCGAGGGCCGCGCAGGGTCTCGCCGGGTCCTGAAGCGCCGGGGGAACCTCCGCGACGCGTGGCAGTATGGGAGGACGAGCAGGGGAGGGCTTCCCGCATGACGTCCGAACTCACCGGCGCCCGGACGCGGCTCGAGACCGCGGACGGCGCCCTCGACATCGCGTCGCTCCCGTGGCTGGCCGACGCCGGGATCGCGGACCCCGACCACCTGCCACACACCGTGAAGATCCTCCTCGAGAACCTCCTGCGCCGCGCCGGCACGCGAGACGTCGTCGACGACGACGTCCGCGCCCTCGCGGCCTGGCCCGGCCCGGCCGCGGACGTCGCCTTCATGCCCGGACGCGTGCTAATGCAGGACTTCACCGGCGTGCCGGCCGTGGTCGACCTCGCCGCGATGCGCAGCGCGGTGGCCCGCGGCGGCGGAGATCCGGCGCGCGTGAACCCGCTCGTCCCGGTGGACCTGATCATCGACCACTCGGTCCAGGTGGACCTGTTCCGGACCCCGGATGCGTACGAAGCGAACATCGAATGGGAGTACCGACGGAACGGAGAGCGCTACGCGCTCTTGCGGTGGGCGCAGCAAGCGTTCGACGGGCTCCGGGTCGTCCCGCCCGGCGCCGGCATCTGTCACCAGGTGAACCTCGAACACCTCGGGCAGGTGGTGAGCGTCCGCGACGGCGTCGCGTTCCCCGACACGCTGATCGGAACCGACTCGCACACGACGATGATCAACGGGCTCGGCGTGCTGGGCTGGGGGGTCGGCGGGATCGAGGCGGAGGCCGCGATGCTGGGACAGCCGACGTTCCTCCCGCAGCCCGACGTGGTCGGGGTCCGCGTCACCGGGGCGCTTCCCGCCGGCACGACCGCGACCGACCTCGTCTTGACCCTGACGCAGACGCTGCGAGCCCATGGCGTCGTCGGGCGGTTCGTCGAGTTCTACGGCGCGGGCCTCTCGACGCTCACGATCGCCGACCGCGCCACGCTCTCGAACATGTGCCCGGAGTACGGGGCGACGTCGGCGTTCTTCCCGGTCGACGAGCGCACGCTCGAGTACCTCCGGTTCACGGGTCGCGGCGACCTGACCGACCGGGTCGAGCGCTACACGAAGACGCAGGGGCTGTTCCGCACGGACGAGGACGATCCGCCGACGTTCACGGAGACCCTGGATCTCGACCTCTCGCGCATCGAGCCCTCGATGGCCGGGCCGCGCCGACCCCAGGACCGCGTGACGCTACCGCGGGTCTGGGAGTCGTTCGTCGACGCGTTCCGGCGCCACCTGGAACCGGAGCCGAAGCCCACGGAGCTCGGCCGCTTCGTCGGGGAGGGCGGCAATCCGAAGGCGAACTCGGAGCCGCGGACGTGGAGCGAGGACGTCACGCCGGACGAGCGTGACGTCGGGCACGGGTCCGTCGTGATCGCGGCGATCACGTCGTGCACGAACACGTCGAATCCATCGGTGATGATCGCGGCCGGCTTGCTGGCCAAGCGCGCCGTCGAGGCCGGGATCGAGACGCGGCCGTGGGTGAAGACCTCCCTGGCGCCGGGCTCCCGAGTCGTGACGGAGTACCTGGACGCGGCCGGGCTCACGCCGTACCTCGAGAAGCTGGGCTTCAACCTGGTGGGCTTCGGGTGCACCACGTGCATCGGGAACTCCGGGCCGCTCCCCGAGGACGTGGCCGCGGCGATCGACGCGGACGAGCTGAACGTGGTGGCGGTCCTGTCGGGGAACCGGAACTTCGAGGGACGGATCCACCCGCAGGTGCGCGCGAGCTACCTTGCCTCGCCGCCGCTTGTCGTGGCCTACGCGCTGGCCGGCAGGATCGACCTCGATCCGACGACCGAGCCGTTGGGAGACGGGACCGACGGACCCGTCTACCTCCGGGACCTGTGGCCGAGCCAGCAGGAGGTCGCCGACGTGATCGCGTCGGCGGTCTCCGAGGAGCAGTTCATCGCGGAGTACGCGCGGATCTGGGACGGCGACGATCGCTGGACCGCGCTCCCGACGCCGACCGGGCCGGCCTACGAGTGGGATCCGGACTCCACGTACGTCCGCGAGCCGCCTTTCTTCACCGGGGGGGCCGCCGGCCCGGTCGGCGACGCGGAGGCGGAGGGCGTCCGGATCGAGGATGCGCGGGTCCTCGTGAAGGTCGGCGACTCGATCACGACCGATCACATCTCACCGGCCGGCGCGATCCGGCCGGAGTCCCCCGCGGGGGCGTACCTCCTCGAGCACGGGGTCGAACAGCGGGACTTCAACTCGTACGGGGCGCGGCGTGGAAACCACGAGGTGATGATGCGCGGCACGTTCGCGAACCACCGGCTCCGGAACGAGCTCGCGCCCGGGACGGAGGGGTGGTGGACGACGTTCTTGCCCACGGGCGAGGTGACGAGCGTCTACGAGGCCTCGATCCGGTACCGGGCGGAGGGGACGCCGCTCGGCGTCCTGGCCGGGAAGGAGTACGGGAGCGGGTCGTCGCGCGACTGGGCCGCGAAGGGGCCGGCGCTGCTGGGGGTCCGGTTCGTCCTGGCGGAGTCGTTCGAGCGGATCCATCGCCAGAACCTCGTCGGGATGGGCGTCTTGCCGCTGCAGTTCAAGACGGGGGACTCCGCGGAGCGACGCGAACTGACCGGCGCCGAGCGCTACTCCGTGCTCGGGCTCGAGATCGGGATCGCGCCCGGCCAGGACGTGACGATCCGGGTGATCCGCGACGACGGATCCTCCGACGAGTTCCCGGCGACCGTCCGGATCGACCAGGCCGCGGAGGTCGCGATCTTCGGGCACGGCGGGATCCTGCCGATGGTGCTCCGGGACTCCCTCGCCGGCCGCGACGGCGGCTGAGGGATCTAGACGAGCTCGGCCGTGTAGGTCGGGTCCGTCGTCGGCACGTCCGGGCAGTCGGCTGACTCGACGGTGACCGCCATCAGCTCGGCGGACGAGACGTCGGCGTCCAGGTAGGTGGCGCCCGCGCCATCCGTCGGCGACAGGCAGCCCCCGCGGACCGGGTCCCCCTCCTCGATCATCCAGACCTCGTACACCTTGCCCTCGCCCGGGTCGGGGAGGCCCGTGCCCCACACGAGCGCGCCCCGCTCGCCCGGCGTGTAGGCCATCGCGAGCTCCCCCGGGGATCCGTCGAACGACACGATCGTGGCCGGGACGGTCGCCGGGCCATCGGGCCGCATCGCCAGCACGAACGCGAGCGCGAGCGCGACCGCCGCCGCGACGGCGAACGCGGCCCGCCAGGGTCCGGCCGGGGCGTCGCGGCGCGCGGCGAGCTCGTCGGACGACGCGTCGGACACCGCCTCGTCGGCCGGCGCGGCGAGGATGCGGTCGACGACCCGCTCGTCGGTCGGACGCGGCTCCAGCGCGAGGGCGAGCATCCCGGCGACCTCGGCGTGCTCGGCCTCGAGTCGGCGGCACTCGGCGCAATCGCCGTGCGCCTCGAACTCGCGCTCGAGGCGCACCGCGTCCCGCTCGTCGAGCCCGTCGAGCGCGCGCGCCGCCAACAGCTCGTCGATCGTCGTGTGGTCGCGCTCGGTCACGGCGTCCCCCGGATCTGGTCGCGCAGCCGCCGCATCGCCAGGAGCGTCCGCGATTTCACGGTCCCCAGGGGGAGGCCGGTCCGTTCGGCGATCTGGGACTGGGACAGCCCCTCGAAGTACATCCGCTCGATCACGTCCCGCTGCTCGTCGGGCAGCTCCTCGAGGGCCTTCCGCACGAGCCGACGCTCGCGGGGCAGGTCGATCGCGGCCACGACGTCGTCGCTCGGGTCCTCGACGACGCCGGGGCCGACCGACGCGGCCTGCTCGGTGCGCCGGCGCTGGGCCTGTTCGCGACGCACGGCGTCCACCGCCCGATGGTGGACCGTGCCCATGAGCCACGCACGCACGGAGCCGCGGGACCGATCGTACCGGTCCGGGGTCCGCCATACGGCCAGGAACGCTTCCTGCACGATCTCCTCCGCGACCTGTGCTTGGCGGACCAGCCGGAAGGCGAGCGCGTTCGCGATCGGCGCGTAGCGAGAGAAGATCTCGCGGAACGCCTCCTGGTCTCCCGCGCGCATGCGCTGGACAAGGTCCTCGTCGTGGACGGCGTCGGGTTCAG
>DASUPO010000006.1:0-84231 GCA_036281075.1 Actinomycetota bacterium
CTCGAGACCGGGGGTCTCGAGCGCCGCCCCCACCGCCTCCGTGATCAGGATCTCCCCCGCCTTCGCCTGGGCGGCGAGGTGCGCGGCCACGTTGATCGTGTCGCCGAGCGCCGTGAACTCGCTCGACTCGCCTCGAGAGACGTAGCCCACGAACGTCGGCCCCGTGTGGACTCCGGCCCCCAGCGGTAGCCACGGCCCGTCCTCCGAGCCGTAGCCGACGGCTCGGAAGAGCGCCGACGCGGTCTCGACGGCGGCGCGCGGATGCTCGTCACCGGTCATGAACGGGAGGAAGAACCCGACGATCTCGTCGCCGACGAACTTGTCGAGCAACGCCTGGTGTTCGAACAGCGTCCGGGTTCCGACCTCGTAGAACCGCTGCATCAGCTTGGTGAACTCGAGCGTCCCCAGCTGTCGGGCCAGGACGCTCGACCCCCGCACGTCGGCGAACAGGAACGAACCCGGGACCTCCGCGCCCATCACGTCGAACGAGCTGATCTGCACGACGCATCGACGGCACAGCGTCGGGTTCTTCTCCCAGGGCTGGTTGATGCTCGACAGCTTGCGGAACACGAAGCCCCCGGGTCCGCCGAACGGTGTGTGGCACAGCCGGCACCGGGGGTTGGCCGGGATCTTCCCGCGCAGCTTCCGCATCTGCTGGATCACCTCGGCGCGACCTTCGAGAACGTCGCGCCACTCCTCCTCCGACATCGCGTTTCGCTTCGACATCGCGCCCTCGACTCGGTCCGACCGCGTCACGATACGGACGGCGGCGTCAGGCGTCGAGGCCGGCCTCGACGCCGGGGCGCTCGTCGACCGTGATCACGATCCCGTCGACCTCGTGGCCCTTGAGCGACAGGTGGCGGCGCTCCAGATCGGCGGCGCCGTCGAGCGCGGCGCCAACAGCCTCCGTGATCAGGATCTCCCCGGCCTTGGCCTGGGCGGCCAGGTGCGCAGCGACGTTGATCGTGTCGCCGAGCGCCGTGAACTCGCTGTCGAGCCCGCGGGACACGAACCCGATGAACGAGGGGCCCGTGTGCACGCCGGCCCCCAGCCGGAGCCACGGACCGGCTTCCGAGCCGTAGCCCACTGCCGCGAACAGCGCGCGCGCCGCCTCCACGGCGCGGGCGGCGTGCTCCGTCCCGGCCATGAACGGGATGAAGAAGCCCACGACCTCGTCGCCGACGATCTTGTCGAGGAGCGCGTCGTGATCGAACAGCGTCCGGGTCGCGACCGTGTAGAAGCGCTGCATCACCTCGGTGAAGTCCCGGTTCCCGAGCCGGCGGGCAAGCTCGCTCGACGCGCGAACGTCGGCGAAGAGGAACGAGATCTCGAGCTCGGCGCCGACCACCTCGCCCTTCCCGATCCCGGTCACGCACCGTCGACACAGGTTCGGGTTCTTCTCCCACGGCCGGTTCTTCTGCGAGAGGTGGCGCGCGACCCATCCCCCGGCCCCAGCGAACGGGATCGCGCAGAACCGGCACCGCGGGTCGGTCGGGACGATCCCGAGCGTCCGATGCATCCGATGGATGTTCCGATGGGTGCCCTCCATGTAGGCACGCCAGTCCTCCTCCGGCATGATCCGGGACCTCGTCACCTGCGCTCCCCCGCCATCGCCTGTCACGATAGGACACGCGATGGTGCGCATGCTCGGCCTCCGGCCCGAGGAGCGAAGGACCGTGGCCCTGGCGGCGGCGACGGCCGGCCTGGGCGCCGCGGGCCTCACGATCGCGGCGAGCGGCGTCGATGCGCTCCTGTTCGCGCGGGACGGCGTCGAGGCGCTCCCCGGGCTGTACGTGCTGCTCGGGATCACGATGTTCCTCGCGTCGCTCGGCGTGTCGGCGTTGCTCGGACGCCTGGGGCGCGGGCGCACCTTCCTCGCGATCCCGGCATCGATCCTCGTGATCTCGGTCGTGGCGTGGGTCGCGCTCCTGGACGACCCGGGATGGGTCTACCGCGCGCTGTGGATCGTGCGGGGCGCGGCGGAGTTCCTCGTCGGGCTCGCGGTCTGGGGGCTCGCCGGGCTCGTCACCGACACCCGACAGGCGAAGCGCTGGTTCCCGCTGATCGGCGCGGCGGCCGTGCTGGGGCAGGTCGTGGGCGGTCTGCTCACCAGACCGTTGGCGTCGTGGCTCGGCACGGAGGCCCTGATCCTCGTCTGGTCGGCGACGCTCGTGACCGTCGTCGTGTTCGGGCGCCGGCTCGTCGCGATCGCCGGCGCGGAAGCGCCTCGATCGCGACGGCGGCGCCCGTCGGCGGTCGCGGAGTTGGTGGGCGGCCTGCGGGACGCGCTCCGCTCCCCGCTGCTCCGATGGATGTCCGTCGGCTCGATCCTGTTCTCCCTCCTGTTCTTCTCGCTCTACCTCCCGTTCTCCCGCGCGGCGGTCGCGCGGTTCCCCGCACCCGACGACCTCGCGGGGTTCCTCGGGCTGTTCATGGCGATCTCGACCGGCGTGACGCTGCTGCTGTCCCTGTTCGTCATGAACCGGCTGCTCGCCCGGGTGGGGATCCCGGTCGTGATGCTCGTGCTGCCGATCCTGTACCTCGTCGCGTTCGGCGTGCTCACGGTCGCGGCGTCGTTCGCGATCCTGCTCGCGTTCCGCTTCGCCCAGGTCGTGTGGCTGCAGGGGGGGGCCTCCAGCACGTGGGAGGCCGTGATCAACACCGTCCCCGGCGAGCGACGCGATCGGATGCGGGCGTTCCTCTACGGCGGGCCGACCCAGGTCGGCACCGTGCTGGCCGGCGTGGTCGCGTTGATCGGCGAGCGAGCCGTCTCGCCGCGCGTCTTGTACGCGATCGGGTTGGTGGCAGCGGGCGGGGCCCTCTACGCGATGTTCCGCGTGCGCCGTGCGTACGCTGCCGAGCTCGTCGTCGCGCTCCGCGAGGGACGGCCGCACGTGTTCGGCGGCGCGCCCGGCGCGGGCGAGCCCTTCGGGCTCGCCCGCGCCGATCGCGCCGCCACCTCGGTCGCGGTGGCCGCGATGGACGATCCCGACGCCAGCGTCCGTCGCGTCGCCGCCGAGCTCCTCGGGGGCCTCGACCCCGGACGCGCCGTCCCCGCGCTCATCCGCGGCGTCCACGACCTGGACGCCGAGGTTCGGGCCGCCTCGCTTCGTTCGCTCGCACGGGCCGAGGCGTTCGAGGCGTCCGACGAGATCCCTCCCCTGCTCGCCGACCCGGTCCCGGAGGTGCGCCTCGCGGCCCTCGACGCGCTGGACGCGCTCCGCGCCGACCGGGCACGCGCCCGCGGACTGCTCGCCGACGGGGACGGTCTCGTCCGTGCGCGCGCCGCCGGGATCCTGCTGGCAGGGGGGAGCGACGCGGAGGCGGACGCCGCGCTCGCGCGCCTCTCTCGGTCGCCCCACGCGGAGATGCGGGCCGCGGCGCTCCGCGAGCTCGCCGCATCGACCGCCGCCGGCACGGAGGACCTCGCGATCGGCGCGCTCTCGGATCCCGCCCCCTCGGTGCGGACCGAGGCGGCCAGGACCGTGCTCGCGATCGATCCCACCGCCGGGGTGGAGCGCCTCCTCGCGACCGTCGACGTCGGGGACGGCGAGACGAAGGCGTTCGAGGTGGCGGCCCAAGCGGTCGCGGCGGACCCGGAGCGCGCGGCCGGACCCGTGCGACACCTCGCGGCCTCGGCCGGCGCGTGCGCCATGGAGAGCCGGCACCTCGCCGATTCGATCGAGCCCGACGGCGACGAGCGGCTCACGATCCTCCGCGACTCCCTCGTCGACGACGCTCGTGCCCATGCGATGACCGCGTTCCGAGCGATCGGCCTCCTCCACGGGAGCGAGCAGATCGAGGCGGCGCTGGAGAGCGTGTCCGCGGCCGACCCGGTCCAGCGCGCCAACGCGCTGGAGGTGATCGAGACGATCGGCGATCGCCAGCTCGTCCGACCCCTGCTCGGGCTGTGGGAGCCGTCGTCCGGCCGAACGGATCCCGACTGGCACGCGAAGGTGCTGCACCACCCCGACGAACGGATCCGAGCGTACGCTCGTTGGGCGCTCGCGGACGCACGCGGGGACGACCACGCAGGAGGAGCGATGACCGAGACCCTCACGACGATCCCGACGATGGAGCGGGTCCTGTTCCTCCGACGCGTGCCGCTGTTCGCCGACCTCCCGCCGCAGGACCTGCTCCCGATCGCGACGATCGCGTCCGAGCACACGTACGAGGACGCGGACACGATCGCCGAGCAGGGGGAGCCGGGCGACGAGATGTACATCATCGTCACGGGGTACGTGATGGTGATCCTCCGCGGGGCCGACGGGCACCAGCAGGTGCTCGCCGTGCGCTCGGCCGGCGAGGTGCTCGGGGAGATGGCCGTGATCACCAGCGCCCCGAGGATGGCGTCGCTCGCCGCCAAGGGCCCGGTGCGGCTCCTCACGATCGCACGCCGTCCGTTCGAGGCGATGATCCGGGACCGTCCCGAGACGTCGCTGGCGCTGCTCCGCGTCCTGTGCCAGCGGCTGGCGGACAGCGAGAGCGCGCTGGTCGGCGGACCCGGCGACGGACGAGAGACCGTGACGTGAGGGCGATCGTCGTCCGCGAACAGGGCCCGCCGGAGGTCCTCGTGCTCGAGGACCTCGACGACCCGCGCCCAGGCCCGGGGCAGGCGCTCGTGCGCCTCGCCGCGGCGGGCGTGAACATGATCGACGTCCAGCAGCGATCGGGTGGATACCGGATCGATCCGCCCTTCACGCCCGGGACGGAGGCGGCGGGCGAGGTCGTCGAGGTGCACGGATCCGTCGACGGGATCGCGCCCGGCAACCGCGTCGCGTACGCCGGCGTGCGGGGGGCCTATGCGGAGCTCGCGGTCGTCCCCGCCGAACGCCTGGTCCCCGTGCCGGACGGGGTCCCGACCGAGCTCGCGGCCGCCGGCCTCCTGCAGGGGATGACCGCGCACTACCTCGTGCACGCGGTCGTGCCGCTCCACGAGGGGGACGTCGTCGTCGTCCACGCGGCGGCCGGTGGCGTCGGGCTCCTGCTCACGCAGCTCGCGGCGGCGACCGGGCTCCGGGTGATCGGCACGACCTCCACCGAGGAGAAGGCCGAGCTGGTGCGGAAGGCCGGAGCCCTCGACGTCGTCGTCCGCGGGGATCGGGCGTTCCCGGCCGTGGTCGAGGAGCACACCGACGGGCGTGGCGCGCGAGCCGTGTTCGACTCGATCGGCCGCGACACGTTCGACGACAGCCTGGCGTCGCTCGCGCGGCGCGGCACCGTGGTCCTGTTCGGACAGTCGAGCGGTCCGGTGGCGCCGTTCGACCTGGCGAGGCTCCAGGCGGCAGGCTCCGTGTTCGTCACGCGACCCGGCCTCGCCGACTACGTCGCGACGCGCGAGGAGTTGCTCGGGCGCGCCGGCGCCGTGCTGTCGATGATCGGCGACGGCTCGCTCGAGGTCCGGGTCCACGCCCGCTTCCCGCTCGAACGCGCGGACGACGCGCATCGGGCGCTGCAGAGCCGCGCCACCGCGGGCAAGGTGCTCCTGACGATCGATCGGTCCCCGAGTTGACTTCCGTTCCGATGCACCGCTCGCGAACCGTTCGCCCCATCAGGGAGGAGCCCTGAAGGCAGCCCTCCTCACCGGCCCTCTGGCGATCGAGCTGGAGGACGTCGACGAGCCCCGACCAGGACCGGGCGACGTGGCGGTTCGGGTCGCGGCGGTCGGGATCTGCGGGACGGATCACAGCATCTACGCCGGGAAGATCCCGGTCGACTACCCGCGGGTGATGGGGCACGAGATCGTCGGGACGATCGTGGGCGCCGACGCGGGGCCGCGCGTGCTCGTCGACCCGGGGATCGCGTGCGGCCGGTGCCGGCAGTGCCTCGAGGACCGTGCCAACATCTGCACGGAGGGCTGGCTGCTCGGCCGCGACGCCGACGGGGGCCTGCGGGAGGTCCTCACCGTCCCGGAGCGGAACGTGCACGTCCTCCCGGAGAGGATGGACGCCTCGACCGCGCCGATGGTGCAGGTGCTCGCGACGTGCGTGCACGCGCAGGTGCGGTGCTCGCCCGCGGCGGGTGAGAGCGTCGTCGTCCTGGGGCTGGGCGTGACGGGGCTGCTCCACGTCCAGCTCGCGAAGCTGCGCGGCGCCGACCCCGTGGTCGGCGTCACGCGGAGCGACGCGAAGCTGGCGCTCGCGGGCACGCTCGGGGCCGACGTGCTCGTCTCCGCCGACGGGTCGGAGGCGGAGGAGGTCCGCGCGGCCCTCCCGGGTGGCGCGGACCTCGTGATCGACAGCGCCGGCACGGTGGAGACGCTGGCCCGGGCGGTGGAGATGGCCCGGATCGGGGGACGGATCCTCGCCTACGGCACGATCACCGGAACCTCGGGGTCGATGTCGTTCTACGACCTGTACTACAAGGAGCTCACCGTCGTCGGCGCGCGGTCGGCGCGGGCCGAGGACTTCCCGCTGGCGCTCGAGGCCGTCGCGTCGGGGCGGGTCCAGCTCGCGCCGCTCGTGTCCGCGCGCTTCTCCCTCGTCGCAGTGCCGGACGCGATCGAGGCGGCCGCCGGATCCGGCGCCCTCAAGGTGTTCGTCGATGTGTGACCCGGCGTGAGCGAGGATCGCGCGAGCGATCCCCGTCCCGCGATCGAGATGCGGGGGGCGACGGTGCGGATCGACGGACGCGGCGTTCTCGGTCCGCTCGATCTCGTGGTGAGACGGGGGGAACGATGGGTCGTCCTCGGCCCGAACGGCGGAGGCAAGACGACCATGCTCGCGCTCGCCGGCGGCCGGCGACAGCCGTCGTCCGGGCATGTCCGCGTGCTGGGTCTAGCCCTCGGCGCGACCGACGTCCGCACGCTCCACCGGCGGATCAGCCACACGAGTCACGTCCTCTCGGAGCTGATGCCGCCGGGCATGGACGCTCGTTCGGTCGTCCTCACCGGCAAGCGATCCTCGCTCGCACCCTGGTTCCAGTCGTACGACGAGGCGGACGAGCGCCGGGCGGCCGCGCTGCTCGAGCGCGTGCGGTGCGGGCACCTCGGCTCGAGACGCTTCGCGACGTGCAGCCAGGGTGAGCGACAGCGGATCCTGCTGGCTCGCGCGCTGTTCGCCGCTCCCGAGCTCCTGATCCTCGACGAGCCCGCGTCCGGGCTCGACCTTCCCGCCCGCGAGATGCTGATCGCCGCGATCGAGGCCGCCGTGGTCGGCCCCGAGGCTCCGGCCATGCTCCTCGCGACCCATCACCTCGAGGAGGTGCCGCCGTCCACGACGCACGCGGCCCTCCTGCGCGAGGGGCGGTTCGTCGCCCTCGGCCCCGTCGATGAGGTGCTCCAGCCCGACCCGATGCGTGCGTGCTTCGGCATCCCCCTGGAGGTGGGCCGTCGCGGCGACCGCTGGTGGGCGGCGGCGAGCGACGGCGCCCCGCCGGGTTAGCCGGCCCCCCGGCCGAGTGCCTCGGCGTTCACGGCGTACGGAGGGACCCGGCCTGCGAGCGCCTCGATCACCTGCTCGACCGCCTTGCGCTGCAGCTCCGCGAGCGATTCCTCGCTGTAGAACGCGGCGTGCGGCGTGACGATCACGTCGTCCCGTCGGAGCAACGGATCGTCCGCCGCCGGCGGCTCGGACTCCAGGACGTCGAGACCGGCGCCGCCGAGCCTCCCGGCCGCCAGCGCGTGGCGGAGCGCGTCGAGATCGACGAGCGGTCCTCGGGAAGTGTTCACGAGGATCGCGCCCGGCTTCATGCGGGCGAGCTGGGGTTCTCCGATCAGGTGCATGCTCTCCGGCGTGAGCGGGGCGTGGATCGAGATCACGTCCGCTTCGGCGAGCAGCTCGTCCTGCGACCTGGGCTCCGCTCCGGCCCCGCGGATCGCATCGTCGGGCACGAACGGATCCGTCGTCACGACGCGGTAGCCCAATCCGGCCGCCTTCGCGGCGAGCCCCCGAGCGATCCGGCCGAACCCCACGAGGCCGAGCGTCCGTCCGCGGATGCGATGGAGTGGTCTGGCGTCGTTCGGCGCCCACGAGCCCGCGCGGACGCGTCGATCCAGGCGGGTCACGCCTCGGACGAGCGAGAGGATCAGCGCGAGCGCGTGATCCGACACCTCGTCGATGCAGTAGTCCGGGACGTTCGTCACGACGATCCCACGCTCGGTCGCGACATCGAGGTCGATCGTGTCGATCCCGATCCCGTACCGGGCGATCACGACGCAGCCTTCGAGCCCTCGGATCACGTCCGCCGGCATCGGGGCGTAGCAGTTCAGGACCGCGTCCGCGCCCTCGACCGCTCGTCGCACCTCCTCGACGGTGGACGCGTTCGAGCCGAAGCGAAGCTCGTGCCCGGCGGCCGAGAGGAGCGTCCGCTCCTGCTCCAGGTCGGGGAAGACGTGATCGGTCACCGCCACCAGCGCCATCGCTCGCTTCCCCCTCAGACCATCGCCGCCGGCCGAGCCCCGATCGGCGCTGCGGAAACGCGGGCCGCGAGCGACGTGACGGTACCCGCGTCGCCGTCCACCGCCACGAGCCCATCGTCGGGGTCGTCGATCGGCCCCACCGCGGCCACGGCCGGAACTCCCAGGGACCGCGCCACCTCGAAGAGATGCGCCCCCGAGCTGCCCCCGGTCGTGACGAGTCCGGCGCAGTGCCAGAGCAACGGGGCGAGCTGCGGGAGCGGGAGTGGCGCCACCACGACCGCGCGGGGACGAGGCCGGCCGAGGGCACGCAGCCCGGCGATCCGGTGGAACGGCCCGGCCGCGAGCCCCGGCGAGACGGCCGTCCCGGTCCGGGCGTCCCCCAGCGCCCGTACGACGAGCGCGACGAACGGCTCCCACCGCGTGGGCCCCAGCCGGAGGATGGGGCGGTCGCCCTCGAGCGCTCGGTCGAGCTCCCGATCGGTGAGGCCCCAGACGAGGTCGGCGGCCGGCAGGAGCCCCCGCTCGACGAGCAGCTCGCCGACACCGCCGATCGACGCGAGGAGTCGGCCGGCGGTGTCCACGTCGGGGGGCGCCGGATCGCCGATCCGACGAAGACCGTCCTCGACCCGTCCTTCCCGGAGCAGCTTCGAGACGGCCGCCGCCCGCGCGCGTGCCACCCGGGAGGACGCTCCCCAGGCCGCGGCCGCAAGCTCGTCCGCCAGGACCCGCGCCTCGGCGAGCGCCGTCCGCGGGTCCGGGAGGGATACGGGGGGAACGTCGTCGGGGAGCTCGGCCGCACCGAGGGCCCACGGCAGCACGAGCTCGTCCCCGAGCGGGCCGGGGAACCGGGCCGCGAGATTGGCCAGCCGCGCGGCGGCGGGCGGGACGTGCGTCGTCGCGGGGAGCGGCGTCGTCGCCGTCGTCGCTTGCACGGTCGACGGGCCGACCTGCAGGAGGGACAGCTCCCCGCCGAGCGTTCCCCACTCGATCGATCGGGCGCCCAGGGCGCCCGCGGCGCGCCGCGCGAGCGCGGCGACCGCGGCCGCCGTGCGGTCCGCCACGACACCGTCCGCCGGAACGACCGTCTCGGCGCCGCGGGAGCGCCCCTCGACGATCCCGGCGGGGCTGCCCGTCCCGGCCACGACCGCGACGGCGCCGTCGGGACGCACCCGCGCGGTGCCACCCGCGTCGAAGCGGAGGAACGGCTGCACGAGGACGGCGACCCGCACCGAGCCGGGGTCGATCCCCGTCTCGCGTGCTCGCTCCAGGGCGCCGGGCGCGAACACCGACGCCCAGCATCCGCCGACCGCGGTGGACACGTCGCCCGACTCGACGTCCAGGTAGCTCGCGAACGCGCCGGCCCAACGTCCGTCGTCGTCCAGCGGCGTGGACGAGCGCACCACCACGGATCCCGACGACCGTCTCCACGCCGCGACGGCATGAACGTGCTCGACCGCGGCAAGGTAGGCGGCGTGCCGCCCCGCCCCCGCCAGCCGGTCCCGACCGGCGGCGATCGCGTCGGCCGACGCGGCGAGTGGCAGCACCCATCCGGGGAGGACCGGGAGACCCGCAGCCGCCGCGGCCGCGAGCCCCGCGGCCTTCGCCCCGACGACCGCGGGGTCCCTGGCCGACGGATCCGCGAGCGCGACGACCTCGACCACCGGCCTCAGCCCGCCAGCGTGATCTCGTCCAGCGGGAACGACGTGATCAGCTCGTGGCCGTCGTCGGTGACGATCAGCATCTCTTCGAGCCGCACGCCGAACTCGTGCACCTTCCCGTGCTGGGTCTCCAACGCGAACACCATGCCTGGCTCGATCTCGATCGGGTGATCCAGGGACCAGATCCGGGAGATCACCGGCGGGTCGTACTGCGCGAGCCCGAGACCGTGGCCCCACAGGTTCGCGGCGGCCTCGTCCTCGTCCTCGTAGCCCCACGTCTCCATCGCGGAGGGCCACTTCGAGGCGATGTCCTTCGTCGTCACGCCCGGCTTCACGGCCTGGATCGAGTCTCGGAGCCAGACGAGCGCCTCGTCGTAGTACCGCTTCATCTCGTCGGTGGGGGTCCCGCCGACGCAGAAGGTGCGGTAGACGCACGACTTGAAGCCGTTCCAGGTGAGCGCGGCCACGTCGATGATCACGAGCTCCCCGGGACGGATGATCCGGTCCGAGAAGTTGCGCCAGTTCGGCCACGCGTTCGGCCCCGAGGACACGATCACGTCCTCGACGTCCTCGACGCCCGGGAACGAGTAGAGGAACTCGAAGCCGTGCGCCGCGACCTGGTTCTCCGTGAGACCCGGCCGCAGGTACTGCGACATCTCGTAGTGCAGGGCGTCGCAGATCGAGCCGACGATCCGCGAGCAGTTCTGCTCGTCGACGCTCTTGATCGCGCGGGCCTCCATCATCGGGGTCATCCCGTCGGTCCACCGGATCCCGGCCTGTTCGAACGACTTCATCATGTTGATGTCGATGAAGTCCACGCCCAGCGGTTCGTCCAGCACGCCGGCGTCCTCGAGGTCGTTCACTAGGGCCTTCGTGAACTTGTCCACCTGCATCGTCGACGCCGGGCCGGCCGCCCCCTTGATCCACGCGAACGAGTGCCGCACGTTCTCCTTCGGCAGCCACGGGGAGTGGGCGCGGATGTGGATCCCGATGTCTCCCTGCTCGTAGAGGATCGGCTCCTTGCCCTCGAGGATCACCGCGTAGCGGAGACCCGGCTTCAGCCGGTTCCACCCCGGCGTCAGCGTGGACGTGATGTAGCGCGCGTTCTCGTCGTACATCGTGAGGATCGCACCGAGCTCGTGCCGCTTCATCGCCTCTCGGACGCGGGCGAGGCGCCACTCGCGGATCGCCGCCCAATCGATGCCCTGCTTCCATTCGATGTTCGCGTAGCCGAAGGCTTCCTTCATCGCGCTCTCCTCCCCTTGGCCGTCGTCACGACGTGGCCCGGTCGACGATCGCCGTGAACGCCTCGTCGTCGAGTAGTCCCTTCGTCTCGAGCGAGCGAGCCTTCACCTCGTCGAGGATCTCCTGCATCTGCTCCTGGCTGGCCGAGCGGCCGATCCGGTCGAGCCCGGCGGCGACGGAGTCGAGCCCGGATCCCTTGCCCAGCACCAATACCGGCTGGGGCTGACCGACGAGCTCGGGACGGTACGGGAAGGACTCGGTGAGCTCGTCCCCGACGTTGCGGACCCACGTCGTGATGATGCCCGACTCGACGTTGTAGAGGCGCTCCCCGACGACGGGCCGGTTCGACGGTTGCGCGACGCCTGCGAGGGACATCACGACCTTCGAGAGGTCGAAGAACCGCTCCGTGCGGATCCCCGTGTCGAGACCGTACATCGTGAGCAGCGCGAGGACCGTCTCCTCCATCGGGGTGTTCCCGGCGCGCTCACCGATGCCGGTCACCGTCGTCTGGATCACCTCGACCCCTTCCGCGACGGCGAGGAGCGTGTTGGCGACCCCGAGACCGAAGTCCATGTGGAAGTGCGTCTCGAGCGGCACGCCCATCCGTTCTCGCGTCTGCCGGACGAACAGGCGGACGCCGTGGGGCGAGAGGACGCCGAAGGTGTCCACGAGACCGACGGCGTCCACGTGGCCGTCGGTCGCGACGCGCTCGAGCAGGTCGAGGTACTCGACCAGCCCCGCGCGCGTCGCGTCGATCGGGAAGAACGAGACGGTGAGCCCGAGCTCGTGCGCGAGGGCGGTCGCCTCGACGGACGCGTCGATCGCGCGTTGGACCGGCCAACGGTAGGCCTTCTCCACCAGGTGATGGCTGGACGGGATCTCCATCACGACCCCATCGACGCCGCAGTCCGCGGCCCGCCTCACGTCGTCGACGATGCAGCGCGAGAACGCGTAGATCTTCGACGGGAGCCCCATCTTCACCATCTCGCGCACCGCCGCGTCGTCCGCGGGCGAGACCGCCGGGAGGCCCGCCTCGATCCGCGGGACGCCCGCCTCGGCGAGCGCCTCGGCGATCCGGAGCTTGTCGTCCTTGGTGAAGACGACGCCGGCCTGCTGCTCCCCGTCCCGCAGCGTCACGTCGTGCACCTGGACGGATCCGGGCAGCTGCAGTGACTCCCTGATCTCGGGGAGGAAGTTCCACGGGCTGGTGAACCAATGATCGGTGTGCCAGGGACCGACATCCGTCTCGGCGCTCATCGGGCTCCTCTCTTCCATCCCCGAGGCGCGCAGGGCCCGGGAAGGCGGCGTGAGACCCGCCTGCAAGTCTGTGCACTATATACGATTCGGCCCGGGCCGAACTTCCCGCCGATCGTGGACCCGGGCACAACGCCGGCTACCATATTCGATATCGTGCGTTCTGCAATCGAGTGAGGGGGAGGCGTCTTGCTGCGGCACGTAGCGATGTTCAAGTGGAGAGATGGTGTCGGCGACGAACAGAAGGCGGCGGCACGCGACGCGCTCGCCTCGCTGAAGCAGCAGGTCCCGAGCGTCGTCGAGTACACGGTCGGGTTCGACATCGAACGCAACCCGAACAACTGGGACATGGTCTTGGTGGCCGATTTCGAGGACGTCGCCGGCCTGGAGAGCTACTTCGCCGATCCCGTGATGAACGCCGCCTCCGATCTCGTGGCGTCGGTGACCCAGAAAGAGATCACCGCCCGGGTCCAGTTCCTGTTCTGACGCGATGGCCGTCATCGACATCCACAACCACGTCACGCCGCGCCGCTTCGTCGAGGCGATCGAACGGGACGGCGAATGGCATACGCTGGACGCCGACGTCGGCGAGCTGCATATCCCTGGGTTCTCGATCCCCGCGGAGGAGCGGATCGCGGAGATGGACGCGATCGGCGTCGACGTCCACGTCCTCACGGTGAACACGGGGTTCTTCAGATACGACCGCCCGGTCGCCGTCGCCCGGGCGATCGCCGACGAGTGCAACGACGAGCTGTCACAGATGATGCGCGCCCATCCCGATAGGTTCATGGGACTCGCGTCGATCCCGCTGCAGGACGTGCCCGCCGCGATCGAGGTGATGGAGCACGCGATGGTTGCGATGGGGTTCAAGGGGATCACGATCGGCGACCACGTCGACGGCGTGACGCTCGACGATCCTCGCTTCCGACCGTTCTGGGCCGCCGTGGAGCAGCTCGAAGCGGTTGTGTTCTTCCACCAGTGCGCCGCCACGGTGGTCGAAGGCCGGACCACCCGCTACGGCCTCCCGAACGTGATCGGCAACCTTGTCGAGCGGGCGATCACGTTCGGCACGCTCGTCTACGGGGGTGTGATGGACCGCTACCCGGACCTGAAGCTCTGCCTCGGCCACGCGGGCGGCTACACGGCGTTCGGGATCGCTCGGATGGACAAGGGTTGGACTGCAGGGGCGATGGAGAACATGCCGGAGTTCGAGGACGCGAGGACGTTCCTGGAGCGGGCGCCGAGCGAGTACGTGAGCCGCTTCTGGTACGACTCGTGCACGTACACCGAGTCCACGCTCCGCTACCTGCTCGACGTCGTGGGCAGCGATCGCGTTGTCCTGGGCACCGACTACCCCGCTCCGATGATGGAGCCGGATCCGGTCCGTTGGATCGAGTCGATGACGAGCCTGAGCGCCGAGGAGAAAGAGGCCGTCCTCTCGACGAATCCGGGCCGCCTGCTCGGGCTCTAGCCTCCCGGGAGCACCCCGGACGGAGGAGGAGGCAGCGATGGACGTGCGCTTCACCGAGCAGGGGGACTTCGTGGGTCCGCCGGACGGCCGCGAGTTCCCGCGCTTCATGGGTCCGGGCACGTTCGCGCGGTTGCCCAGGCCCGACCAGGTCGAGCGGTGGGACGTCGGCCTCGTCGGGGTGCCGTTCGACATCGGCACGAGCTATCGACCCGGCGCGCGGTTCGGGCCGGACGGGATCAGGCATGCCTCCCGCACGATCAGGAACTGGCACCCGGACCTCGGGGTCGCGCCGTTCGGCAGCCAGCAGGTCGTGGACGCGGGCGACGTCGCGTGCAGCACGTACGTGATCGACGACGCGATCAAGGCGATCGGCGCGGCCGCGGACGAGTTGACGGCCGACGGGCGGCGGATCGTCGCGCTGGGCGGCGATCACACGATCGCCTATCCTCTGCTCCGGTCCGCACATCGACGGCACGGCGAGCTCGCCCTCGTCCATTTCGACGCGCACGTGGACACCTACGACACGTACATGGGCGCCCCCTACACGCACGGGACGCCGTTCCGACGGGCCGCCGAGGAACGCCTGTTCGCCAGGGACCACTCGATGCACGTTGGCATCCGCGGCTCGAAATACGGGCCGGAGGACCTCGAGGAGGACGCCGGGTTCGGATTCCGCGTGCTCGGCACCTGGGACATCGATCGGATCGGGATCGACGGGTACGTCGAGCGGATCCGGGAGCGGATCGGCGCCGTCCCCCTCTACCTCTCGATCGACATCGACGTGCTCGATCCGTCGTGCGCGCCGGCAACGGGGACGCCCGAGGTCGGCGGCTTCACGACCCGCGAGCTCCTGGGCATCCTCCGCGGGCTCCGGGGCGCGCAGCTGGTCGGCGCAGACGTCGTGGAGGTCGCCCCGGCCTACGACCACGCCGAGATCACGGCGATCGCCGCGGCGAACCTCGTCTACGAGATCGTCTCGCTGATGGCTCCGACGGGCGCCTGAGCCGGTGGCTCAGGCGGGCTCGCCGCCCGCCTCCTCGGCGGCGGCGAGCTCGGCGATCCGCGGGTCGACGTCTCGCCGCTCGCGCTCCATCTCTTCGAACACCTCGAGGATCCTCGACTGCATCGTCGAGACGGCGGGGTCGGTCTGGAGGCGCGGGTAGGGCAGGTCGACGGGGAGGTCCGCGTAGTTCTTCCCCCCGTACGCCACGATGATGATCCGGCTCGAGAGCTGCACGGCCTCGAGCACGTCGTGCGTCACGAACAGCACCGTCTTCTTCGTCTGCTCCCAGATCGATTGGAGCTCCTCGCGCAGGGTCCGCGCCGTGATCGCGTCGAGGTGGCTGAACGGCTCGTCCATGAGGAGGAGGTCGGGCTCGACCGAGAAGGCGCGGGCGATGCCGACGCGCTGCTGCATCCCCCCGGAGAGATGGGCGGGGTACATGTGCTCGAAGCCTTCCAGGCCCACCATCTCGAGGTACCGAGAGATCCGAGCTCGCGTCGCGTCGTTCTTCTCACGGTGGACGTAGAGCAGATTGCTCATCACCGTGCGCCACGGCAGGAGCCGCGGGTCCTGGAAGACGTAGCCGAGCTTCGCCGGGCCGCCGTCGTCGGCCGTCACCGTCACCGAGCCGGACGAGGGCGTCTCGATCCCGGACACGATGTTCAGGAACGTGCTCTTGCCACAACCGGACGGACCCACCATGGAGACGAACGTTTGACCGCCCAACTCGAAGTCGAGTCCGTCGAGCGCGCGAACCGTGGGCTGATGCTTCGTCGGCGGCGGGAACTCCTTCACGACCGTCGAGGCCCTCAGGATCGCCATCTCGCCCGGCCTCCCACGCCTACCCCTTCGCCCCGAACGAGGCGATCGAACCACGCCACGCGTGGACCCGGCGGTCGATCCGCTCGATCACGCCCCGGTCGATCGCGATCACGACGACGAGCACGACGATGCCCCACGCCATCAGCCCGTTGTAGTCGGCAGCGGACTGGTACCAGTCGCGAGCGCGGAAGCCCGCCCCCTCGTTGCTGCCGAACCACTCCACGAGGACCACGCAGCCCCACGCCGCGATGATCGACAACCGGATCCCCGCGATCAGTGCCCCCGCCATCGACGGGAGGATCAGGTCCTTCGCCCGGGACGGCCCCGGGATGTCGTAGGCGTCGGACATGTCGCGGAGCTCGCGCGGGATCGCGAGCGTCCCCTGGAGGACGTGCACGATCAGCCCGGGAGTCGCCGACACCACCGCGCAGAACACGGGCGCCCGCACGCCGAACCCGAACCACATCACGCCCAGCAGGGCCCACATGTACGCGGGCAACGCGATCCCGACCGTGACGAGGTCCGTGAAGAACGCCTGGAAACGCCACCAGCGACCCATCGCGTACCCCACGGGGATCCCGATCAACACGACGAACACGAGCGCGATCGCCGTCCTCGTGAGGCTGATCCAGAGATTCTGGACTAGCTCGTTGTTCCAGACGCTCCACGGCTCGCCGCCGAACGGCTCCTGGAACTCGCGAACGAGGATCTCGAACGTCTGGATCGGCGTCGGGAACCGGGCGCTGAGGATCCCTGCGAGCTGCCAGAGCAGCAGCAAGGCGAGCCGCGACGTCCACCTCGCCACGCGGTCGCGGCGGAGGAAGGCCCACACACGACTCGCCCAGCCGGTCTCGGCGACGGTCAGCGTCCCTACGGCCACGATCCCACTCCTCAATACCTCAGGACGTCCTCGCCCCGCTTCAACCGGTAGCGGAACACGAACCGCTCCAGTCGCATCAGCACGACGCGTTCGATCAGCACCACGAACAGGACGAAGAACATCATCCACGCGAGCATGTCGGTCACCGAGAACCCCTGGAACGCCTTGCGGATCTGGACGCCGACGCCGGTCGTGCCCCCGAACGTCTCGGCGAGCGCGGCGAGCTTCCAGGAGGCAGCGAACGACGCGCGCGCGGAGGCGAACAGGAACGGAGCGAACGATGGGATCACGATGTCCCGCATCGCGGCCGACGTCGGCATCCCGTACGCCCTGCTCATCGACAGGAGGTTCCGGTCGACACCTTCCACGCCGGCGGCGACGTTGAGCGAGATCACCGGCAGCACGAGGAGCATCACAACGAACGCCGGGCCCGCGTCACCGATCCCGAACAGCAGGAGCCCGAGGATCGCGTAGACGATCAGCGGGACGTTCGCCGCCAGGTAGACGAAGTCGAAGAAGAAGTTCTTCGCGTATCGGTAGCGGCCCATCAGGATCCCGATCGGGACGCCGATGACGACGGCTCCCGCGAACCCGATGAGTGTCTTGCGGAGCGTGTCCCAGAAGTTCACGAAGACGAACCCCGCGGGGATCCCCTGTGCCTCGTCGCCGAAGGTGTACGCACCCATCTGATCGAGCACGGCCGCGGGACTCGGCAAAAGGTTGAACTCCGTCCTCTGGAACCCCGAGGCGAGCTGCCACACGAGAAGGGCCGTGGCGGCGCCGAGGAGCGAGTACGCCGTCGCCTTCCACCGGATGCTCGGGGTCCGCCTGGTCGCGTCCAGGCGGACCGCCGTCGTCGACTCGCCCTCCGGGATCTCGGTGACGGTGGGGGTCCCCATCACGCTCCCGCCGTCCGGGACCGGGTGCCCGCCCCGATCACGGCAGGCTGCAGCTCTCCTCTCCGCTCTCCGGGTCGACGCAGACGTGGATCGGCCCCTCCTGCCCCTCCGGCACGAGGCCGGCGTCGGCCAGGAGGTCCGTCACCTGGAGCTCGCCCTCGATCCAGGTTTCGTCCAGGTAGACGGTGTCCACGAACTCGTTGAACTGCGTCTCGTACCAGTTCTTCAGGAACTCGAGCTCCTCGGGGGTCTGGTAGCCGAAGTCCTCTGGGTAGGCATCGAGGATCGCGTCGCGGTTCGTCTCCCACTCCTGCAGGCCGCGATCCCAGACCTCCAGGAAGAACGCGACCTCTTCCGGATGCTCGTCGTACCAGCTCTTGAGCACCACGAAGTTGTTGCTGTTCATCCCCTCGTGACCCGGGACGTACTCCTCGCCGTAGAGCTGCGACGCCGACTTGGCGTCGTACAGGCCGGCGACGCTTCCGTCCATCAGAGCCGCATTCGCGTTGTAGATCGACGTGACGCCCGCACACAGTTCCCCACTCTGCACGAGGTCCACCGCGGTGTTGAAGTCCGTGATCGCCATCTGGATGTCGTCCGGGCCCTCTCCGATCGTTCGGCCGTGGAGGTCCTGCGCCAGCGCCTGCCAGACGATCGTGGAGCCACTGAAGGACTCGACGCCGAGCTTGCAACCGGGCTCCAGGTCATCGAACGTCTCGTAGCCCGAGTCGGCCTTGACGATGATGATGTCCTTGGCCTTGTTGTACTTGCCGATCGTCACGGTCTCGACGTCGCTCTCGGCCTCGAGGACCGGCGTCTCGTAGCTGCCGGTCGACACGATGTCGGCGTGCCCGCCCGCGAAGAACGCGAACTCGTCCTCGGACTCGTTGCGCTCGATGTGGAAGCCGGACTCCTCTTCCATCTCGGCCAGGATCCCTTCGTCCTCGAGCCAGTTCCAGACCGGGTCGGGTGAGAAGACGAAGCGCATCGTGCCGCCCTCGCCGTCACTCCCGGAGTCCCCGTTCCCACCGCACGCGGCGAGCACGAACAGCATCATCGCCGCAGCAACGACCGAAAGACGACGCATCCCGACCCTCCTCTGTCGAGCCGACCTCCCGAGGTCCCGCACTCTATATCTTGCAGGACGAGCGTGTCCAGGCAGGTCGCTTTCCTAGCCCAGGCGGTCCGACCGCGCGAGCGCCTCCTCCCCGTAGACCTCGGGGTTGACCACGTGGGGCGGCCGTTCGCCGGCGATCATCGCTCGGAGGTTTTCGACGACCGCGAGCGCCATCGCCTCCCTCGCCTCGACCGTGGCGCTGCCGATGTGGGGGGTGAGGATCAGGTTCGGCAGGTCGAAGAGCTCGCGGCTCGGCGAGGGCTCCCCCACGGGAGGCTCCGTCCAGTAGACGTCCAGGCCGGCGCCGGCGATCGTTCGGTCGCGCAGCGCGTCGATCAGCGCCGGCTCGTCGACGATCCGTCCGCGGGCCGTGTTCACGAGATACGCGGACGGCTTCATCAGGCCGAACTCGCGGGCGCCGATCAGCCGATGCGTCGTGGCGTTGTAGGTGGCCATCAGCACCACGACGTCGGCTCGACGGAGGAGCTCGTCGAGCTCCGGCTCCCAGGTCACGCCGAGCTCGCGTTCGCGTTCGGCCGACAGGCGGTTCCGCTTCGTGTACACGACGTCCATCTCGAACGCCCGGAGTCGCCCGACGATCTCGGCGCCGATCTCACCGAGGCCCACCATGCCGACGGTCTTGCCCGAGAGCTCCCGCGTGAGGAACGACGTGGACTGCTCCTGGTGGAAGCGGCCGTCGCGCACGAACCGATCGGCCTCGACGAGCCGCCAGAACAACCCGAGGACGAGCGCGCACGTCAGGTCGCAGGTCGTCTTCGTGATCACGTGCGGCACGACGGTCACGGGCAGGCCGCGGCGGGTCGCCGCGTCCACGTCGACGACGTTCGGGAACAGGGCCATCGTAGCGATCCCCTTGAGGCGGGGCGCGGCGTCCAACACCTCCCCGTCGATCGGCGTGTCGCCCAGCATCCACAGGTAGTCGCTGTCCCGGACCGCCGCGAGCAGCACATCGCGGGGGATCATCCGATCGGAGTCGTGGACCTCGACGTCGGCGACCTCCTCGAGGGCGAGGCGGCCGACGTCCATGATCGGCTGGACGACGAAGACCTTCGGCCGCGTGGGCGGCGCGTCGCTCCCGCCCGGGGTCACCGAGCCGCCGCTCGCGCGGCCCCGAACAGGGACGCCGCCGTGCCCCGCAGCAGCGCGTGCCGCTCGTCCTCGCTGAGCTCGGTCATCGTCTCGAGGCGCCCCACGGGGTCGTCGAACGTCATCGGCGCGGGCCAATCCGTACCGAAGACGACCCGGTCGGCGCCGACGACGTCGATCAGGAACCGCAGGTTCCGGGGCGTGTAGACGACCGTGTCGTAGTAGAAGCGCCGCACGTAGGCGCTGGGCCGGTCCTGCGATCTGCCCCGCTGCCCGGGCCAGACCTCCCAGCCCTTGTCGAGCCGGTCGAGGGCGTAGGGAACGTACCCGCCACCGTGGCACAGGCAGATCGTGAGGTCCGGGTACCGGTCGAGCACGCCGCCGTACACGAACGCGGCGAACGTGATCGCCCGATCGACCAGGTTCCCGATCGAGTTCAACAGGAAGTACTTCCGGGTCCGATACGTGACCGTCGTGTGCTGGTACTGGTGGATCAACAGGAACGCGTGGAGATCCTGCGCCGCTTCCCAGACAGGTTCGAACTGATCATGATCGTACGTGAGTCCGTTGACGTGATCGTCGATCATGAACCCGGTCAATCCGAGCTCGCGGATGCCGCGCGTCATCTCGTCGACGGCACGCGGCGGATCCTGCATGGGTAACGTGCCGAGCCCCATGAACCGATCGGGGTGGTCGCGCACCATGCCGGCGATCTCCTCGTTCGCCTCGCGCGAGATGCGCTCGGTAACCTCCGGCGCCTGGTGGTACTGGTAGAAGACGTCGGTTGGCGACACGACCTGGACGTCGATCCGCAGATCGTCCATCGTCTCGAGGCGTTTCGGGACGTCCCACCTGTTGCGGACGTTGTCGAGCTCCCCGTCCGCGCTCGTCATCCCGTGCCAGTCGGTCCCGCCGTCGAGCACGGCCCGCTGGAAGCGTTGCAGGGTGCAGTGACAGTGCACGTCGACGATCGGAGCTCCCGCCATCCGTCGGTCCTCCCGGTCGGCGCTCAGTGCCCGTGCATCCGATGGGTGAGGCGAGCGGTCCACTCGTATTTCGTGGCCTCGGCCAGGGACCGCATCACGTCCCGGTACCCCTCGCCGTCGATCAGGGCCTTCGCCGTCGCCTGTTCGGAGAGCTGGAGGTCGAGGATCCAGTCATAGTCCGTCCGGAGCGTGCCGACGTTCGTGCCGATCGTGAGCTTCTCGACACCCGGCTCGTCCGCGAGACGCTTCACCTCCGCCAACGCTCGTTCCTTGCCGGCGTCGTCGACGTCGGACCGCCACAGGAACATCGCCGAGTGGCGCACCTTGCCCGCCTCCATCAGTGGCGCGCCGTCGTACCACCAGTCGATCCGCGCCGTCATCTCGCCCTGGCAGACCGAGGCGTTGTAGACGGCGATCTCGTGGTGGACGTCGTCCTCGTTGTAGGCCTTCAGGCCTGCTTCGTCCTCGAAGTCCAGGTGCAGGGCGACGTCGTAGTCCGACGGCGGGCCCTCCGTGGCGCCGTGCCACCGGGGCGTGCGCTCCCACGGTTTCGTGTCCCGCAGGTGCAGCGAGCCGCCGAAGAGATCGGACCCGAAGTCGATCGCGACCGGCCCCGCGGCCGTGAAGCGCATGTAGGCGGACCCCTTCTGCATCCACTTCATCTCCTCGGGGCCGCTCCCCTCACGCAGCAGGAAGAAAGCGGTGTGTCTCAGCACGGGTCCTCCTCACGCGTCGACCATCGGTCGTTCCATCTCCTCGAACAGCTCGAGGATCTCGGTCTGCTGGATCGCGACCTCCCTGTCCGTCTGGAGTCGTGGGAACGGCAGGTCGATCGCGAGATCGCGGAAGATCTTGCCCTGGCTGCTCATCATCAGGATCCGGCTGGACAGGAGCACGGCCTCGAGGACGTCGTGGGTCACGAACAGCACCGTGGAGCCGGTATCGAGCCACAACCGCTGGAGCTCCACGCGGAGGTCGCGGGCGGTGATCGCGTCGAGGTGGCTGAAGGGCTCGTCCATCAGCAGCAGGTCCGGCTCGATCGACAGGGCCCTCGCGATCCCGACGCGCTGCTGCATCCCGCCGGAGAGCTGCCCCGGGTACATCCCCGCGGTGGACCCGAGGTTCACGAGATCGAGGTAGCGGCGCCCTCGCTCGGTCCGCTCCTCCGTCGAACCCTCGTCGAGCACGTAGACCATGTTGTCCAGGACCGTCTTCCACGGGAGGAGCCGGGGGTCCTGGAACACGTAGCCGATCCTGGCCTCGCCCTCGGTGCGGCCGTGCACCTCCAGGGTCCCGGCGCTCGGCATCTCGATCCCGGACACCATGTTCAGGAACGTGCTCTTGCCGCAGCCCGACGGGCCGACGAGCGTCACGAACGTGTGACCCTCGGCCTCGAAGCTCACGTCTCGCAACGCGAACACGGGATCCTGGCCCGCCCGCGTGGGCGGGAACACCTTCTTGACCTCGCGCGCTACCAGTCGAGCCACGTCGGCTCTTCCCCGGCGAGCGCGGCCGTGATCACGACCACTGCTGCCCCCCGATCCGCCAGCTCCGGAAGCGACGCACGATCCGGTCCATCACGACGCGATCGAACGTGAGGATGATGATCATCATCACGAGACCCCAGGCCATCATGCCCTCGAAGCTGCGGGCGTCGTACCAGAAGTGGGCGCGGAAACCGACCCCCTTGTCGTTGCCGAACCACTCGACGAGCAGGATGGCGCCCCAGCCCGCCAGCACCGCGGACCGGAACCCGGCGGCGATGTATTCCATCATCGACGGGATCACGAGCCACCGGAACTGGCGCCGCGTGCCGACCCGATACGCGTCCGACATCGCGAGCAGCCGCCCCGGCGTCGCGGTCGCGCCCTGGAACGTGTTCACGACGAGCTGCGGGGTGGCCGACACCACGCAGACCGTGATGGGGCCGATGTTGCTGAAACCCCACCACATCACGACGAGGAGGGCCCAGATGAAGGCCGGCAACGTGATCCCCACGAGGATCAGGTCGGTGAGGAAGTAGCGGACGCGCCACCATCGCGCCATCGCGATCCCGATCGCCACCCCCAGGACGAGCACGATCGAGAGCCCGATCACGGCGCGGAACAGGCTGATCGCCACGTTCGGCAGCACCTCGCCGCGCCGGAACTCCTCGATCAGGAACTCGACGGTCCCGAGCGGCGTCGGGATGTCCTCGAAGGTGGACCCCGCCCACTGCCAGACGAGCAGGAACGCCACGCGGGCCGTGTAGCGCGCGGCCCGGTCCGAGGCGAGCCACCACCAGGGGGAGCGTTGCGGCGTGAGCAGGAAGCCGGGGATGTCGGCGGCAGCCGCGTCCTCGCGGACGGTGGTCCCGGTCCCGCTCATGCGACCTGCTCTCTGGCGCCGGCCGGATCCCGCCAGCGGAAGACCCGTCGCTCCGCCGGCGCGATCAGCAGCCGCTCGACGAGGATCACGAAGATCACGAAGAAGAACATCCACGCGAGGAGGTCGAGGACCGAGAACGTCTGGAAGGCCTTCTCGAGCTGGTACCCGACGCCCAGGTAGCCGCCGAACGTCTCCGCGAGCGCCGCGAGTTTCCAGGAGTTGGCGAACGAGACCCGGCCGCTCGCGAACAGGAACGGGACGACCGACGGCACCACGATGCTCCGGAGGGTCCGCCGGCTGCTGCGTCGGAACGAGCGGCTCATCGCGAGCAGCCCCCGGTCGACGGACTCGACGCCGGCCGCCGTGTTGATCGCGATCCCGGTGAACGCCTCCAGCGCGACGACGAACGCCGGCCCCCACGGGCTGATGCCGAACACCACGATCGCGATCACCGCGTACACGAGCAGCGGCACGTTCGCGAACAGATAGACGAAGTCGTGGAAGAAGGCCCGAGCGTAGCGGTACCGGCCCATCAGCATCCCGATCGGGATCCCGATCGCGAGCGCCATCACCCAGCCGGCCATCGTCTTCAGGAAGCTGCTCAGGAAGTTCGTGAACACGACGCCGGAGACGAGAAGCTCCCACATCCGCTCGGCTACCGCGAGGGGAGACGGCAAGACGTAGGGCTCGAGGACCGTTGAGAAGTACGCCCAGACCGCGATGAAGCTCGCGGCACCGAGCAGGGAGTAGAGGATCTTCGCTCGGGTGCGTTTGCCGCTCGAGGCGAGGGCATCGATCGCCTCCTGCTCGAGCTCCTCGAGGCTCTTCTCGGTCTCGGCGGTCGCGGTCATGAGGGGAGAGGGCGGTGCCGCGTCACCGATGCGACGCCGGCACCGGATCGCTCGCTAGAAGCCCTCCGGACAGGGCTCGCCTTCCGGATCCTCCATCACTTCGTGCCGAGGGAACTCCGCGTCTTCAGGGACGACGCCGGCCTCCTGGACGAGATCGAACACCGGCCGCTCGCCTTCGATCCACTCCTCGGTCAGGTACGGGCTCTCCACGAACCAGTCGAAGGTGTTCTCGAAGTAGTCCTTCATGAACTGCGCCTCGGACTCGTTCTCGACCGCGAAGTGCTGCGGGTACGTATCGATGATCTCTTCGCGGTTCTGCTCCCACTGGACCATCGCGCAGTCCCACACCTCTTGGAAGAAGGCCGCCGCCTCCGGGTTCGCGTCGAACCACTCGGCGCGGGACACGAACGCGTTGCTCAGCACGCCCTCGTGACCCGGCACGATCTCCTCACCGTAGAGCTGCGATGCCGACTTCCCGTCGTACATCACGGTCAGGTCGCCCGAAGCCATATCCGGGATCACCTGGGTGGGGTCGAGGATCCCGGCGCACGCCTCGTCCTCCCGCAGCAGGTTGGGGATCACCTGGTAGTCGGCCGTCACGATCCCGATGTCGTCCGAGCCCTCCGCGACCTCGCGGCCGTCGAGCTCGTTGATCAGCGATCCCCAGATGATCGTGTTGCCGGTCACCGACTCCGTCGCGATCTTGCAGCCCGCCGGGAAGTCGGATGCCGTCTGATACTCGGGGTGCGCCGTCACGAGCACATCCTTGTTCATGTTGAACTGGCCGAACGTGACGGTCTCGATGCCCTGCTCCTCGAGGAGCGGCGTCTCGTATGTCCCGGTCGACACGACATCGGCGTGGCCGCCGGCGAACGTCGCCCACTCGTCCCACGTGGCGAGCTGGATGATCCTGAAGCCGGACTCCTGCTCCATCGCCTCGAGGATCCCCTGATCCTTCATCCAGTCCCAGGCGGGGTCGGGGGCGAACGTGAACCGGATGATGTTGCTCTTCTCGCCCTCGCCGCCACCTCCCCCTCCGCCGCCGTCATCCCCGCACGAAGCGAGCACGAGCGTGCCGACTGCGAGGAACGCGGCACCGCGGAGCCACCTGCGACGAGCCATCGGTGAACCCCCTCCCCTGGACGGACTCGAGCCCAGGTGAAGCACTCTATAGAATATGCGAAGGCTTGTCCAGGCAACGCCCCTGCAGGGGCGGCGACGGGACCCGGGGATACGCGGCCTAGCGGAGATCGGAGACGTCGACCGTGGAACCGGCCTCGACGCTGCGGCCGATCGCTTCGAGCACGGCCGCGACCTCGATCGCCTCCGAGATCCCCGTTTCCGGACGCCCGCCGTCGCGGACGTTCTTCGCGAACTCCGCCATCTCGTCGGTGATCGTGTCGAGCGTCTCGACCGCCTGCTCGCTCCGCACCGGATCGGACCGTGGCTGCGTGAAGAGCCGGCTGCCGTCCTCCTCGTTCCACACGGCGGACTCCGTCCCGAAGACGGACAGCGAGACCACGGGTGAGGCGAAGTAGGTCGTGTTGATCGACCCGAGGGGGCCCGCCGCGTACTCGATCAGCACGGTCGTGGCCTCGTCGAGATCGGTGACGCCGTCGATCCTCGTGCTGAACGCCGTCAGGCGCTTCGCCGGGCCGACGAAGTAGTTGAACGTGTCGACCGTGTGCACGCCGAGCGCGGTCATGCCCCCGTAGGGACACTCGTCCGGATCCTTCCGCCAGGGCGGCAGGTCCGGCTTGAAGCCGCCCGGGGCGGTGTGCATCCCGTCGAGGTGGAGGACGGTCCCGAGCTCGCCGCCATCGATCATCGACTTGATCCGGCGGTTGGCGGGCTGGCGTCGACGGTTGTGCCCGACCTGGACGACGACGCCCGCACGGTCGGCGGCCTCCGCGACGCGCTTCGTGTCGGCGACGGTGAGCGCGAGCGGCTTCTCCACGAACACGTGCTTGCCCGCCTCCGCCGCGCGGACGGCGAGGTCGGCGTGGGTCGAATGCGGCGTCACGATCAGGACGCCCTCGACATCAGGATCCCCGAACATCTCGTCGACGTCACGTACCGCGCGCGCGCCGTGCTGCTCCGCGAACGCACCACGCGTTTCCTCGGACCGGGCGAAGCAGGCGGTCACCTCCGCCAGGCCCGTCGTCCGGGCGCTCTCGGTCAGCACCCCACCGAACCAACCGAGTCCGATCACCCCGAGCCGAACCGTGTCCATCCGAAGATCCCCTTCCGTCACCGACGCGGCCTGGGCGTCGCGCCGCATCCCGTTCAGGCCGACCCGCGCTCCTCCGGCTTCGTCATCTCGATCGGCATCGCCGCATGGCCTCGCATCACCTCGGCCGCCCGATCCGCATCCCTCGACCGGAACGCGTCGAGGAGCGCGAGGTGCTCCTCGTCGGCGCGACGGCGGATCTCCGGGTGCCACCGCTGGGCCTGCGCGACGTACACGGTCGAGGACTCCTCGAACCCCTTCAGGATCGAGACGAGCCGACTCACGCCGGTGGACGCGTGGAACACGAGGTGGAACTGGGTGTTCAGCTCGACCCAATTCCCCAGGTCGCGTTCCTTCGCCATCCGCTGCCGGAGCCGCTCGGCTTCGTCCAGCTCCTCGTCCGTGATCCGATCCACGACGAGCTGCACAGCCAGCGGCTCGAGCTGCTGGCGGATCAGGCGGATCTCGTCCATCTCCTCCCAGTCGAGCTCGCGCACGACGCCGCCCCGATGCCGGTCCAGCGTGATCAGACCCTCGGTCGCCAGGTCGCGGAGGGCTTCGCGCACGGGCGTCGTGCTCACGTTCAGCATCGCCGCGAGGTCCGCCTGGATCAGTCGCGACCCCCCTGAGAGGTCCCCTCGGAGGATCGCGCGCCGGAGCGAATCCTTCACGAACTCGTGGGCGGTGCGCCTGCCTCCGGTGGTGGCGACGTCCGCCCACCCGAGCTCGCCGGCCATCGACCTCTCCGTGGTCACGCGCCCCTCCTCCCAGACCTGATGGACCTGGGGTTTCACTTCAGACAAGATGTATGATACATCTCCGTTCCGCGGATCCGTCGACACGCTCGCGGATCCCGGGCGAGGCGGGTGCAACCCCAGCGACCCGAGGAGGGATCATGAGCGGTTACGCGCGCGGCCCCTACGGGGTGGACTGGGAGGACCGGATCGACTTCTCCCGCCTCCGGACCCAGCGGGTCGACGCCGTTCGGGCCGCGCTCCGGAGCTCGGAGATCGACGCCCTCCTCCTGTGGAAGGACGAGAACGTCCGCTATCTCACCTCGCTGCGGGCCCAGCTGATCGCGGGAAAGATGACGTCGCTGAACGGCGTCCTCCTCACGAAGGACGCCGGACCGGTGCTCCTGTGCTCGGGCGGCGAGATCGACAAGGCGTCGATGGGCATGTCGTGGCTGACGGCCGCGCACCCGATCCCGATCATGGAGCAGCGGGAGCTGGTGGACGGGTTCGTGAAAACGACCCTGGCGCCGCTCCTGGACGAGCTTGGCGTCGCCGGCGGCCGTCTCGGTGTCGACCAGGTGAACTACTCGCTCGTCGAGTCGATGGGATCCCACCTCCCCGACGTCCAGCCGGCCGACGGCGACCAGCTGATGCAGCAGGTTCGACTGATCAAGAGCGAGGACGAGATCGCGATCATCGAGGAGGCGTGCGCGATCGGCGACTCGGTGACGCAGCGCGCGATCGACGCGACCCGGTCCGGACGCCGCGAGAACGAGGTGGCCGGGGATGCGATGCAGACCCTCTTCTACCTGGGCGGCGAGATGGCGCACGTGATCACGCCGTTCGTCGCTTCCGGCGAGCACATGTCGCCGCCGCATCGGATCTGCACCGACAAGATCATCCGCAACGGCGACCTCTGCTTCATCGACATCGGCGCGATGTGGAACGGTTACTTCGCCGACATCGGCCGGACGATGATGGTCGGCAGACCCACGGAGATGCAGAGGCGCGTCTACACGGCCGTGTACGAGGGCCTGATGGCGGGCGTCGACGAGATGCGGCCGGGCCGCACGAATCAGGACGTCGCGGACGCGATCATCGCGGAGGTGCGGGAGCAGGGCTTCGGCGACCACCTGTTCAGCCTGTTCATCGGCCACGGGATCGGGATGGGCGCCAACGAGCCCCCGTACATCGGCGAGACGATGCCGGGATCGACCGTCTTCGACCTCAAGCCGGGGATGGTGTTCGCGGTGGAACCGCTGGTATGGGTGCCGGACGTGCCGGGCGGCGGCGGGGTCCGGATCGAGGACATGGTCCTCGTCACCGACGGCGACCCCAGGATCCTGTCCCGCGTCGAGTACGACGACCGCCTCCTCGCCTAGCCGATCGATGGCCCGCGGGAGCGACCCCTCGACGGGCGGCGTGACGCCATCGGTCGGCGGGCGGCACTGGACCCGGTCGCGCGATCAAGCGCCGATCCTCGGGTCGCCGGCCGTGTACGTGCTGGCGGCGGGCACGATCGCCGTGCTCGGCCTGAACTGGCCGATCATGTCGATCGGTGTGGACCATGTACCGCCGCTGTGGCTCGCGACCTTCCGGATCGGCGGCGCGGCGATCGTGGTGGGCGCCGTCGCGGTCGCCCGCGGCATCGCGGCGCCGCCCCGTGCGGACCGCCCGATCCTGTGGAGCGTCGGCCTCGTCCGGCTCGCGCTCGTCACGGCGCTGGTCTTCAGCGCCCTGGCGATCGTGCCGCCCGGCCGCTCGTCGATCCTCGTGTACACGGCGAGCCTGTGGACCGTCCCGATCGCCGTCGTGTTCCTCCACGAGCGACTCACCACGCTGCGGACGATGGGGCTGCTCCTCGGCTCGGTCGGCGTCGTCCTGCTCCTTGAGCCCTGGTCGCTCGACTGGAGCGACCGCGATCTCCGCGCCGGGATCGGGATGCTCCTCGTCGCGGCGGTCGCGAACGCCGCCACCACCGTGCATATCCGCGCGCACCGCTGGGCGGGCACGCCGCTCGGACTGATGCCGTGGCAGATGGCGGTGGCGGTGGCCCCGATCGCGGTCCTCGCCGTCCTCGTCGAGGGCACGCCCACTATCGCCTGGGATGCCGCGACGGTCGCCGTCGTCGTCTACCAGATCTTCCTGGGATCCGCGTTCGGCTTCTGGGGGCTGCTCACGGTCAGCCGGAGCCTCCCGGCGATCACCACGAACCTGCTGTTGATGGCGGTGCCGGTCGTGGGGCTCGCGTCGTCGATCGCGATCACGGACGAGTCGCTCACGGTGGCCGTCGCGCTGAGCCTCGTGCTGATCTTCGCCGGCGTCGGACTTGGGGTCGCCTCCGATCGCCGGCAGGCGGAGGCGCTCGCGCCCGGCGCCTAGCTAGGCCCCGCGCCCGACGCGCGGAGCGCCAGTAGCGCGTCCACGGCGTGGTCGATCACCGGGGTCTCGAGCGCGTCGTCGGTCACCCAGCGGTAGCGGATCGTCCCCGAGCCGTCGATCACGAAGAGGGACCGCTTCGCGAGGCCGTCGTGCTCCTTCCAGACGTCGTAGCGGACGCCGTACGCGGCGCAGGTCTCGCGGCCCCAGTCGGAGAGCAGTGGGAACGGAACGCCCAGGTGCTTCGCGAACGCCATCTGGGAGAACGTCGCGGTGACCGCGATCGCCGCGATCCGACCTCCGACCTCCTCGATCCGAGGCGCCACCTGCCCCAACTGGGACAGCTCCGTGCTTCAGACCGAGCCGAAGTCGAAGACGTAGAACGCCAGGAGCAGCGGCCGCCCGCCCTCGAGAAGGTCGTCGAGCGACACCTTCTCCTCGAACGTCTTCCGCAGGGAGAACGGCGGCGCCGGGTCGCCGACACCGGGGCGATCAGTCATCGAGCAGCGCCGCCGCTCTCGTGGGCCCCCCGTGCGCACCCTGCAGCTTCAGCGGCAGTCCGATGAACGTGAACCGCCGCCCCGCGACCTGGTCCAGGTTCGTCAGGTTCTCGTAGTGGGTGACGTGGTGCGCCCGGCCCATCATGTGGATCGGGTAGATCCTGCTGGACGGATTGTCGGGCGTGCACGTGTCGACGCCGAACGACTTGACGCCCCGCGCCACGATCCAATCGGCGACGTCGCCTCCGAGCCCGGGGAACTCCGTCAGGTACTCAGGGGTTCCGCCGAACTTCGTCGCGGTGCCCGTGTAGAACAGGACGATGTCGCCGGCTCGCACGTCCTGGCGCGCGTCGGCGAGGCCCTGCTCGACCCGCGAGACGGAGATGTCGGTGCGCGGCTCGGCGCCGGTGACGTCGACGCACACTGCGTCGCCGTAGAACAACTCGAGCGGCATCTGGTCGATCGTCTCCGCCGATGGGTCGGGGTCGAGATGGCTGAACGAGTCGACGTGCGTAGGGCCGTTGTCGTTCAGCAGGAATCCCTTCGTCTGGAAGGAGAAGCCGCTCTCGAAGCGCGGCGCCGTCTCCTCGTGCGTCGCATGGTCGAACAGCACGGTCTTTAGGTGGCCGGGGTAGACCATCATCCCCGTGTAGATGTCCTGCGAGAGGTCGACGATCCTGGGCATCCGCGCTCCTTTCAATACATCACCATGCCGCCGCTCACGTTCAGATCCGCGCCCGTGACCGCGGCGAGGTCGTCGAACGCGAGTGAGACGACCGCGGCAGCGACCTCGCGCGGCTCGATCAACCTGCCGAGCGGGATCTGCGACACCATCTCTGCGCGCGCCTCGTCCGCGGAGATCCCTCGGCCGAGCGCCTGCATCTCGAACACGTGGTCCATCCGGTCGCCCGCCACGGGGCCCGGCGATACGAGGTTCACGCGCACGCCGGAGCCCGCCGTCTCCACCGCGAGCGAGCGGACGAGCCCGACGAGCGCGAGCTTGCTCGCCGCGTACGGGGTCCGTCCCCACAGCGGACGCTTCCCGGTCATCGAACCGATCACCACGATCGAGCCTCTGCCTCGCTCCACCATCGACGGGAGGAACGCGCGGGCGCTCAGGAACACGCCGGTCACGTTCACGGCGAACGTCTGGTCCCACGACACGCGGTCGAGCTCCCACATCGGTCCCGTCGGGCCGGCGACGCCGCTGTTCGCGACGAGGGCGTCCACGGCTCCGAAGCGCTCGAGCGCGGCACTGGCCAGGTGCGAGAGCTCGTCCTCCGATGTCACGTCGGCGCGCACGCCGAGCGTTTCGGCCCCGGTGGCGGTGACCTCTTCGGCGACGGCCTCGAGCGCGGCCCGATCCCGCCCGGCGAGCACCACGTCGCCGCCGGCGCCGGCGAGGGCCAGCGCGATCTCGCGCCCCAGGCCTCGCCCGGCGCCCGTGACGACGGCCACCGGCCGACGCTCGTTCACGAGCGCTCCTCGGCCTGCGCCGCCGGTGACACGACCGGCCGCGCGTCGGGGAACCGGTCCGGGTCCAGGCGCAGCCTGGCCGTCAGCGCGTGGCCGAACATCAGCTCGGCGTCGGCGATCGCCGCCGTCGACTCGGCGACGCGGGCCGATCCCTCCGCCGTGACGCGCTGATACGTCACGGCCTTCAGGAACTTCCCGACCCACAGCCCGCCGGTGTAGCGGGCCGCCCGCCGGGTGGGCAGAACGTGGTTCGTGCCGATCGCCTTGTCCGAGAACGCCACGGTCGCGTGGGTCCCGAGGAAGAGGGTGCCGTACGAGTTCATGCGCTTCAGGTACCAGTCGGGGTCCTCGGTCTGGATCTCGAGGTGCTCGGGCGCCATGTCGTCGGCAACACTCGCCGCCTCCTCATCGTCCTCGCAGACGACGATCGCGCCGTGATCCCGCCACGCGGCGCCTGCCACTTCCTTCGTCGGCCACTCGCCCTCGAGCCATGCGTCCACGGCGTCGGCGACCTCGCGGGCCAGACGTTCCGAGGTGGTGACGAGCGTCGCCGGGGACGTCGGACCGTGTTCGGCTTGCCCGAGCAGATCCGCCGCGACGATCCTGGGGTCCGCCGAGTCGTCGGCGAGGACCATCACCTCCGTCGGCCCGGCGAGCAGGTCGATCCCGACCGTGCCGAAGAGCTGTCGCTTCGCCTCCGCGACGTAGGCGTTGCCCGCGCCGACGAGCATGTCCACCGGCTCGATGTCCTCGATCCCGAACGCCATCGCGGCGAACGCCTGGACGCCGCCGAGGCAGAGGATCTCGTCGGCGCCGGACGTCGCGATCGCGTGGAGCTGCGGCGGATGCATCCCTTCCGGCCCGCGCGGTGGAGCGCAGCCGACGACGCGGGGCACCTCGGCGACCTTCGGCACCGAGACCGTCATGATCGCGGAGGCGATCAGCGGATAGAGCCCGCCGGGCGAGTACGCGCCGGCGGATCCCACGGGGATGAACCGTTGTCCGAGCGTGACCCCGGGGAGCGTCGGCCACTCCTCGTCCACCAGCGTCGAGCGCTGGAGCTCGGCGAACCCGCGGACCTGCTCCTGCGCGAACGCGATGTGCTCCTGGAGGTCGTCGGAGATGTTCGCGGTCGCGCGGCGGACCTCGTCCTCGTGCACCCGGAACGAGGACGGGCTCCAGCCGTCGAAGCGCTCGGAGTAGCGCCGAACCGCGGGCTCCCCCTCTCGCTCGACCGCGGACAGGATCTCTGACACCGTCGCCCGGATCTCCGCCCAGGCTTCCTCGGTGAGCCCGGTCCGTTCCTTCAGGTGATAGGCCACGACGCGTCTTGCCTCCTGGCGGTGCTGGATGACCTGTATATTATATGTAAGTCTGTGGTGGGACACCCTCTCGAGTGCTGAGACGGAGGAACGGCATGCGGGCGATGGCAGTCACGGCGTACGACGAGCCGTTGGAGCCGATCGAGGTCCCCGAACCGACCCTCCGACCAGGCACCGTTCTCCTGGAGGTCCTGACGTGTGGCGTCTGCTTCAGCGACGTGAAAACCTCCCGCGGGCTGATGCCGTTCAGCCAGGAACTCGCCCTCCCCCACGTCCCCGGCCACGAGATCTTCGGGAGGGTGCTCGGATCGGACCCGCCGGGCAGTGTCGAGGAGGGGATGCGCGCCGTCGTCTACCACTACTGGCCCTGCGGGACGTGTCCGGCCTGCCGCCGGGGGGACGAGACCCTGTGCCGCCGGATGGTCGGATGGGCGGGCTTCACGCATCACGGCGGCTTCACGGAGCGGATCGTGGTGCCCGCGGACCGGCTCGTCGCGATCCCGGAAGGGATCGACCCGATCCACGCCGCGCCGATGTCCTGCGCCCTCGGGACCGCCTACCGGTCCGTGGTCACCCAGGGCGGCGTACGGGCCGGGACGTCCGCTGCGATCCTGGGCCTGGGCGGCGTGGGGATCCACGCCGCACAGGTCGCCCGCGCGGCCGGTGCGCGGGCCGTCGGGTTCGACGTCCACGACGGACCGATCGCCGCCGCGTGCGACCTCGGGCTCGACGCCCGCCGCGCCGACGACGAAGTCGCGGTCGCCGACCTCCAGGAGGCGACGGACGGCGAGGGCGTCGACGTCGTGATCGACACGGTCGGCCACGACGACACGCTCGAGCTCGCCCGCGCGCTCGTCCGGCCGGGTGGCCGGGTCGTCGGCGTCGGGTACACGCCGACGTCGTCGCTGACGGTCCCCACCCCTCGCTTCGTCCTCGACGAGGTGCACTACGTCGGCTCACGCTACGCGCACCGGGACGACCTCACGAACGCCGTCTCGCTCGTCGCGCGCGGGCTCGTCTCGATGGTCGTGAGCATGGTCCGGCCGCTCGACGGGGTCAACGAGGTCTTCGGAGCGCTCGAGGACGGCGCGGTGGTCGGACGCGCCGTGCTGGAGGTCGCGAGCGTCGACGCCGGCGTCGCGCCCGGGACCCCGTCGTCGGATATCGTGAGCGCCGACTGACATGTCGTACCGACAGGACGCGCTCGGGCGCGACACGACCGCGAAGGTCGTGGCCGAGCGGCTCCGCGAGGAGATACAGCACGGCACCCTGACGGCGGGGACGCGGCTCCGCCAGAACGACGTCGCCGAGCGGTTCGGCGTGAGCACGACGCCCGTCCGCGAGGCGTTCGCGCAGCTCCAGGCCGAGGGCCTCGTGCGGATCGACCCGCACCGCGGCGCGGTGGTCTTCCATCCGACCGTCGACGACGTCCTGGAGTTCTACGAGATCCGCGAGGCCCTCGAATCGCTCGCGGTGACGCACGCGATCCCGAACCTGCGCGCGGACGTCGCCCGGGAGCTCGAAGGGCTGATCGACCGGATGCGCAGGACCGAGGACGCGCGTAAGTGGCTGAAGCTGAACGACCAGTTCCACTTGAGGCTCTACGAGGCAGCCGGTCGTCCCCGGCTCTCGAACCTGATCGACACGCTCCGGGATGCGTCGGCTCCGTACATCCTCATGTTCGTCGCGTCGCGACCCCTGTCTCAGCGCGCGCACGAGGAGCACCAGGAGATCCTCGACGCGTGCGTGCGCCGCGACGCCGCGGGCGCCAGGCGCGCGATCCGAGATCACCTCCGCAGCGCCTCGCGGGACCTCGCCGCGTTCCTCGAGGCCCGAGAGGCCGAGTCGGCGTCCTGAGCCGCTCACCGGCGACGCTCCGCGCCGTGCCTTGACTCCGGACGAAGGCGGTCCGTAGACTGGGCATTATATATAGTACGCTGAAAGGTGGGGAGGACCGGCGACCCCGCACCCCGAGGGCTCCCCACCGCGGCCACGAGCCGTGCGGTCACTCGACGGGGTCAGGACGAGGGAGGGGCGGATGCGGACGAGCAGCCTGGTACGGCTGATCGCGGCGACGTGCGCGCTGACGCTCGTTGCGGCGGCGTGCGGCGAGGACGGTGCGGCGGGCGGTGACGGGGAGCGGAGCATCGTCCGCTTCGCGTTCTCACCGGATCCGGTGATCGACTGGATGAACGACCAGGGGATCATCCCGGAGTACGAGGAGCAGTACAACACCCGGCTGGTGACCACCTCGACGTGGGACGAGTTCACGTTCTTCGCCGGCGGGCACGGCGACATCGTGTCGATGGCGACCTACGAGACGCCGCTCCTCGAGCAGGAGACGGGCGTCGATACGGTCACCTTCGGCTCCTACAACAACCTGCGAGTTCCGGTCTTCGTTCGATCCGACAGCCCGTACCAGACGTTCGAAGACCTGAAGGGCCAGAAGATCGCCACTCCCAGCGCAGTCTCCTCGACGATCGTGTGGGGGATGTTCGTCAAAGACTGGTACGGCCTGGACTTCTGCATCGAGCGGCCGGACGGGAGCGACTGCGCCGACTACGAGGTGATCGAAGGAGACCACTTCGCGAACATGGAGCTGCTGATCCGCGGTGACATCGAGGCGTGCGTCTGCATCCCGGAGGCCGGCTTCCCGTACTGGCGGAGCGGCGAGATCCGGGCGCTCTACGAGCCGACACCCTCCCCGTGGGAGCTGTACGCGGACATGTACGAGCCCGGACACAAGGGCGTGAACGGGAACAACTTCGTGGCCCGGAAGGACTGGTTCGACAGCCACCCGAACGAGGTTGCCTTCTTCCTCGCCCTGTGGGAGCGCGGGATCAAGGAGTGGTTCGAGCACAAGGAAGAGATCATCCGCACCTACCCCCAGCACTTCGCGGTGGAGGACGACGCGGACGTCGACTTCGCCGTCCAGTTCATGGAGGAACACGACTTCTTCACGGACACCGTGTACATGGATGAGGATTGGGTGGAGGCCGAGACGGGCATCTATGACCTGATGAAGGAGACGGGCTGGATGGATCCCGAGGCCGAGATCCCGGAGTTCCAGATCGTGGAGCCGAGCGAACCGCAGTGAGGCGGTAGCGGGATGAGCCCAGACGCGAGCTGAGCGATCGGGCCGGCCGCTGGCCGCCGACCCGATCGGAACAGGGGAGCGACGCACGTGGCGACGCAGGACGTGGAGGCGGCCGCACCGCCGGTGCGGATCGACACGGAAGGGGACGGACCCGCGCCGGAGCGTCCGCGCCGGCGACGGTACCTCCTCTGGCGGATCGCCGGCTACGTCCTGTTCATCGGCGCATGGGCGCTCGTCTCCTCGCTGACCGAGCCGTACATCCTGCCCTCACCGCTCGAGGTCCTCCGCGAGATGGGGGAGGTGGTCCGCCGCGACGACTTCTGGATCAACGTCTCCGCGACCCTCCGCCACCTCGCGATCGGCTTCACGATCGCCTTCGTCCTCGGAACCACGATCGGGATCGCGATGGGCCGGAGCGCCTACTGGGATGCGTTCTTCCGCGACTACGTGATGCTCACGCTCACGACCCCTGGCCTGGTGTTCGCGTTGATCTGCGTGATGATCTTCGGCCTGCTCGGCATCGGTCCCATCGTCGCGATCGTCCTGACGTCCTTCCCGCACATCACGGTGAACGTCGTCGAAGGCGTTCGCGCGATCCCGCGCGATCTGATGGATATGGCGTCGGCGTACGGTGTCGATCGCCGGACCCGGATCCGGCACATCGTGCTGCCCGCGATCGCGCCGTTCCTGTTCACGGCGATCCGCTACGGCTTCGCGATCGCGTGGAAGATCACCGCGCTCACCGAGCTGTTCGGCCAGACGGACGGGGTGGGGATCCAGATCCGGGTCGAGTTCCTGTTCTTCGACATCGCCGGCGTGCTGGCATGGGCGTTCTTCCTCGTGGGCTTCGCGCTCGTGATGGAACGGTTCGTCCTCCAGCGGCTCGAGCGCCGGTTCTTCCGCTGGCGACCGAAGGCGTTCGCCTGATGGACACCGCCGTCCGCTCCGGCAGGACCGCCCGCCCGAGGCGTTCGTGGTTCGAACGGACCTTCATCACGCCGCGCGCCGCACGGATCACCGCACCGGTGCTGTTCCTCGCCGCCTGGCAGCTGATCGCGCCCATGATCCCGTCCGCGATCCTTCCGATGCCGGCGGAGGTCGCCGAGGCGATGTGGGAGCAGCTCCGGGACGGCACGCTCGTGGAGGCGTTCTCGGTGAGCCTCCTGCGCCTCGCGATCGGGTTCTCGATGGCGCTCGTCGTCGGCTCCGTCGTCGGGCTGGCGATGGGTCTCTCGCCGCGGATCGAGGCGATGCTCCACGACTTCGTCGTCGTGGGCCTCACGTTCCCCTACCTGATCTGGGGACTCCTGGTCGCGATGTGGTTCGGCTACGGATGGATCGGTCCCGTGCTCGTGGTCTTCATCGCCGGGCTGCCGTACGTGATCCTGAACATGTCCGAGGGTGTCCACGACGTGTCGAAGGAGCTGCGTGACATGGCGGCCGCCTACGAGGTGCCTCGCGACCGCGAGCTGCGGCACCTGGTGATCCCGTCGCTCAGTCCGTTCTTCTTCGCGTCCCTCCGGTACGGACTGGCCAACGGCTGGAAGGGACTGATCCTGGCCGAGGTGTTCGCCTCGACGTCCGGTGCCGGCTGGCACATCACGAGCATGCGCGACTACGGCGACTTCGCGGGCGTCGTCGGCTTCGCGATCTACTTCGCGCTGTTCTCGATCGTCGTCGAGCGACTGGTGTTCGGACGGCTCTCCCGCAGGGTGTTCCGGTGGCGTCCGTCGCTCGCGCGCGAGATGGCCGAACCGCCCGAGCTGACGATATGAGCGAACGCGAGGAGGCGAGGCAGTGGCGACCGTGACGGTGTCCGACCTCCGGAAGGTGTTCCCGGGCGAGGGGCGTGACGTGGTCGCGCTCGACGGCGTCTCGTTCGACGCGTCGGGTCACACGTTCGTGAGCGTCGTCGGCCCGTCCGGATGCGGGAAGTCGACGTTGTTGAACATCCTCGCGGGGGTCGAGCCGCCGAGCTCCGGTCGGGCCGACATCACCGAGAACGGCTCGAGGGCCAGGGTGGGGTACGTCTTCCAGGCTCCCCGCCTGCTGCCGTGGCGTTCCGTGATGGACAACATGCTGTTCGTGCAGCCGGAGCGCACCGACGAGCTCGAGGCTCGGGCGGCACGGTACCTCGACATGGTCGGGCTCGCCGAGTACCACGAGGCCTGGCCAGCGCAGCTCTCGGGCGGCATGCAGCAGCGCGTCGGGATCGCCCGGGCGTTCGCGATCGAGCCGGACGCACTCCTGATGGACGAGCCCTTCAGCCACCTGGACGCGATCACCGCGCGGGGGCTCCGGCGGGAGCTCCACTCGATGTGGACGGAGACGAAGAAGACGGTCCTGTTCGTCACCCACGACGTCGGTGAGGCCGTCGAGCTCTCCGACCGGATCGTGATCCTGGCCAAGGGCGGGAAGCTGCGGAAGGACCTCGGCGTCGAGCTCCCGTTCCCGCGGGACCCGGCCGACGACCGGGTGGCGCTGATGAAGGCGGAGGTGCTCAGGGAGTTCGAGGAGCTCGACCTGATCGCGACGTGAGCGGTCCCGCGGCCCGTTCGCGCCCGTGGCGAACCGAAGATGCGACGGAACCCGAACGACGAAGGAGGCACACGGATGGGGAAGATCACGTTCGACCGCGACGCGGACAACTCGGTGACCCCGCAGTACTCGGAGGCGAAAGGTCCGGTCCTGCGGAGCGAGAAGATCGAGGTCACGAAGGCGATGTTCGACGTCGGCAAGGGCGCGAAGACACACGCCCACGCGGAGGAGCAGGTCTTCTACATCGTGAAGGGGCGCCTCCGCGTGACGTGCGACGGCGAGACCTACGAGGTCGGGCCCGGGGAGGGAAGCTTCCATCCGTCGAACGCCGAGCACACCGTCCAAGCGCTCGAGGACACCATCGCGATCAGCTTCAAGAACCTGGTGGACCCGATCTACGAGAAGACGGGCGAGCTGCGCTGAGCGGCCGACCCGTGCCACGTCGCACGAGAGGAGAGCGATCGAGATGCCGTTCCTGGTCTTCGACGAGATCGACAAGGAGACCGTGACCCCGAAGTACTCCACCGCCTACGGCGAGCTCGTCACCGGCGAGCACATCGAGGTGGGACGCCTGAGCTTCAAGGCCGGCGAGGGTGCGGTGGAGCACGCGCATCCGCACGAGCAGGTGATGTACATCATCAGCGGCAGGCTCTCCGTGGATCTCGACGGGGAGCACGCGGAGCTCGGCCCCGGCATGGGCTTCCATGCCAGGCCGAACCAGAAGCATCGTGTCCAGGCGGTCGAGGACACACAGGTGCTGAGCTCGAAGCACGTGATCGACGGGGTCGGCCACAAGATCTGAGCGGGCGCCCCTCTTCGCCCGGACCCACCGGGACCGGCGCCCCCGAGGTGCGCCGGTCCCAGGGGTGGGTGACCGCCGAGCTCGTCGCAGCGGGGCTGTCGGGCACCGTCGTGAACGTCTCGGTGACCGTGGCGGTCGCCGCAATCGCCGCCTCGTTCGACGCGTCGATCGCGACGGCCGCGGCCACCGTGGTGATGCTGAACGTCGCGATGGCGTTCACGATGCCGCTCGCGGGCGTGTGGGCGGCGCGCCTGGGCCCGCGGCGGTTGATCGTCACGGCCGGTGTGCTCGTGTTCGCCTCGTCCGTGCTGCTCTCGCTCTCGCCCAACCTCGTCGTCCTCGCGATCGCCAGGGCCGCGCAGGGCGCCGCCCTCGCTGCGGTCGTCCCCGTGTCCGTCCAGGCCTCCGGGCAGCTCCTCGCCGGACCGGCGAGGAGCCGCGCGCTCGGATGGTGGGGTGCCTCCAACGGGCTCGGCCTCGCGTTCGCCCCGCTCGTCGGCGGGGCGATCGTGGACCTGGCGGGGTGGCGATGGGTCACGATCCCGTCCTGCCTCCTCGGGCTCGCGCTCGTGATCACGGCCGGGCGAGCGTTCCCCGCCGGCCTGCACACGGGCTCGACGATCCGGCTCCGCGGCCTCGGGATCGTGGCGCTGGTTTCGGGCGCGGGCATGTCCGCGCTGGCGGCGGCCTCGGCGCGGCAGTGGGCGCTGGCAGCGGCGCTCGCGGTGGCGTGCGCGATCGGCTCGATCGCCGCCGCGCGCGCGATGCGCGCGGGAGGTGATCTCGCCGAGCTGCGGGTCTGGTCCCGCGATCGCGAAGTCCGCCGGTCCTCCCTCGGCGCGACCCTCCAGATGGTCGCGAACGGGCTCGTGCAGGTCGCGGTCCCCGCCTGGCTGATCGTGACGGGCGTCCTCGGAGCCGGCGGAGCGGCGATCGTGTTGATGGGCATGACCCTCACGATGGCGGCGATGGGTCCGATCACGGGTCGCCGATCGATCGACTATCCCGATCGCCTCCGCCGCGGCCTCGCCGGATGCGCTGCCGGGCTCGTGGGCCTGGCGATCGCGGCGGCTGCCGGGCCGTGGTGGATCGCCGCGCCCGCGCTCGTCGTCCTCGGGCTCGGCGCCGGGTCCCTGCTGTCGCCGTCCCTCACGGCGTTCAGCAACACCCTGGCCGGATCGAGCACGGTGGCCCTGTCGTTGTTCAACCTCGCTCGCCTCGGCTCGTTCGGCCTCGGGGGGCTGCTGGGAGGAGCCGCCGTGGATGCCGGCCGTCCCGGCGCCGCGTTCCTGGCCGTCGCGCTCGTGTGCGGTGCGGCGGCGGTCGGCGTCGCCGCGAGGCGCGTCGCGGACCGAGGCGGGACCCAAAGGGGAACGAACCGATGAACGAGCTCGAGAGGGAGCGCCCAGGGGGCGCGGAAGGAGGAACGATGGGTGATGGGCTGCGGCTGGACCGGGTCGGCCACACGCTGACGGCGATGATCGACACGGGCGAGGGGAACCTGTTCTCGAGGGAGATGATGGACGACCTCGTCGATTCGGTGCGAGAGGCGGGTCGCGACGACGCGATGCGCTTCGTCCATCTCCGAGCCGAGGGGGACGACTTCTGCCTGGGTCGGGAGAAGGGCGGCGCGACCCCGGACGAGCTCCGCGCGATGGCCGGCCGGATCGCCACCGTGAACGAGGCGCTGCGCACGACGCCGCTCACCGTGGTCGCCGAGGTGAACGGTCCCGCCGCCGGCTACGGCGTCGGCATGATCGGCGCGAGCGACATCGCCGTCGCGGCCGACACGGCGACGTTCGCGTTCCCGGAGATCAAGGCGGGGTTCGCGCCGGCCGTCGTAATCAGCTGGGCGCGGTTCCAGCTGCCGCCCCGGCTCCTCTACGACATGGTCTCGACGGGCGACGCGATCGACGCCGCCGCGGCGCTCGCGGCCGGGCTCGTGACCGAGGTCGTGCCGCGAACGGCGCTCCCGGCGCGGGTCGCCGAACGGCTCGAGCGGCTCTCGTCCGTCGACGCGTTCGCGCTCCGCGAGATGAAGCGGTTCCTCGTCTTCACCAGGGCGATGGACCCGCAGACGGCCGCGCACGCTTCGACGGACACGCTCGTGTTCAGCGGCCTCCGCGTGATCGGCCGCTTCTGACACCAGACCAGCCCACTGCCTTGACCGACCGGGCCGGAAGCGACATCGTCATGAGCGAAGAATCTGCACATTATATATAGTCATGAGAGGCCGCGCCCCGGCGGGCGTCGGCTCTGGGGTCGACGGTCCGGTTGATCCGGACGGGAGGAGGTCGCAGGTCCGATGACGCGGCGCAGGACAGGTGTCTTCCGGTCGATCGCGCTCGTCAGCGTGCTCGCCCTCGTGGCGATGGCGTGCGGCGACGAGGGCGGCGATGGAGGAGGTGGCGGCGGCACCGGGGAAGACAACATCATCCGTTTCACCTTCGCGCCGGACCCCGTCTGGGACTACCTGAAGGACTCCGGGATCCGTGAGGAGATGGAGTCCGAATCCGGGATCCGGATCATCGAGCAGGCGAGCTGGGACGAGTTCGGCCTCTACGCGGGCGGGCACGCCGACGTCGTCTCGATCGCCTCGTTCGAGGTGCCGCTCCTCGAGGAGGAGACCGGGAACCCGGCCACGGTCTTCGGCAAGTACAACATCGACCGGAGCGTCCTGGTGGTGCCGGCCGACTCCGACGCACAGACGCTCGAGGACCTGCAGGGAGAGAAGATCGCCGTCTGGGACTCGGTGTCCTCGACCGTGATCTGGCAGGTGCTCGCGAACGAGCTCTACGGCCTCGACTTCCGCACGGGCGGCGGCGACTACGAGCTCGTCGTGACCGACCTGGGCAACACCGGCGCGCTCGCGGCGAACCACGAGGTCGCGGGGGCGCTCGTCCTGCCCGACTTCAACGTCCCGGTCCTACTGAACGAAGAGGTCCGCGTCCTCTACGACGGACGGACGGCGGCGGACCTGTACAAAGAGGTCGTCGGCGCGCCCGACCACGAGGGTCCGATGATCAACATCTTCATGGCGCCGACGGATTGGTACGAGGAGCATCCCGATGAAGTCGCGTTCTTCCTGGAGCTCTGGCAACGGGGCATCGAGGAGTGGCAGGCGAACCAGAACACGATCATCGAGAGCTACCCGCAGCACTTCGCCGTCGAAACCCCGGAGGAGATCACGTTCATCAAGGACTACCTCGGGGCCCACGACTGGTTCGTCGAATCCGTGTACCTCAACGACGACTGGGTGTCGACGGAATCGGAGATCTTCCCGATGCTCGAGGAGGCCGGGGCATCGGATTCCGCCGAGGCTCCGGTCTTCGACGTCGTCGAGGGGCAGGCCTGACCGGACGCTGAGGACGACCCGACGAGACGGAGCGTGACGTGAGCGGGATCCCGGCCGCGCCGGCGGTCCGGGCGGAGCAGCGCCTGTCGCTCACCACGCGCCGGCGTGTCCGGGGTGTGGCCGGCTTCGTCGTCGGGGTCGGCGGCTTCCTCCTGATCTGGGCGGTCCTGTCGGCGTTCGTCTTCGGCGGGTTCACGCTCCCGCCGCCGGCGGAGGTCGGCCGGATCATGTGGGACATCCTCGTATCCGGCGAGTTCTTCCGGCAATTCGTCCCGACGATCCTTCGCCTCGCCTACGGCTTCGGCCTGGCACTGCTGATCGGGTTCCCGATCGGATACCTGATGGGCACCAGCCGATGGTGGCGTGCGTTCTTCCACGACATGGTGATGGTGGCGGGGAGCATCCCGGGCATCACCTACGCCGTGCTGGCGCTCGTGGTCCTGGGGATCTCGATCTGGGGGCCGGTCCTGTCGGTCGGCCTGGTCGCGATGCCGTACGTGGCGATCAACGTCGCCGAGGGGCTCGACTCCGTGGATCGGAAGCTCGTCCAGATGAGCGACGCGTTCGGACGTGGCCGCGCGACGATCGTGCGGAACGTCCAGGTGCCCTCCGTCGCCCCGTTCGCGTTCGCAGGCGTGCGCCTCTCGTTCGCCCTCGCATGGAAGGTCGAGCAGCTCACCGAGGTCTTCGGCTCGTCCTCGGGGGTCGGCTTCCAGATCCGCCACGAGTTCGAGGACTTCTCGATCCCCGGGATGCTCGCGTGGGTGTTGCTCTTCATCGTCTTCATGATCCTCCTCGAGCGGTTCGTGCTGACGCGGCTCGAGCGCCACCTCTTCCGGTGGCGGTTGGAGGATCGGCCGTGAGCAGCGCGACGGTCGCAGCGCCGAGCCGGGCCCCCGGCCGGGCTCCGAACCGGATCGGACGGATGCTCCGCTCCGACGGATCCGCCCGCCTCGCGAGCTACGTGTTCCTCCTGGTGCTCTGGCAGCTGATCTCCCTGTACGAGGAGCGGTTCCCGCCGCCGGCGGAGGTCTTCGGATTCCTGTGGACCGAGGTCACAGGCGGCAGCCATGGCGGCATCGTGCGCGGGGAGTTCTGGGAGCACTTCGCAGCGACGCTTCCCCGGTTCGCGATCGGCATCGCGATCTCGATGCTCCTCGGCGTGCTGGCCGGCGTGCTGATCGGTGGATCCAAGGCCGCCGAGGCGCTCCTGAAGGACACGCTCCTGATGCTCGTGGCGCTCCCCGCGATCATCTGGGCGTTCCTCACCCAGATGTGGCTCGGGTTGGGCGACTACGCCGTCGTGATCACGACGTTCCTGTCCGCGTTCCCGTTCGTCGCCGTCAACGTCGTCCAGGGGATCCAAGCGGTCCCGCGGGATCTCCGGCGGATGTCCGGGGCCTTCCACATCGCCGGCTACCGCCGGCTCCGGCACCTCCTGCTGCCGGCGGTCGCCGGCTACCTCTTCGCGGGTCTGCGGTTCGCGGTGATCATCGGGTGGAACGCCGTGCTGCTCGGCGAGTGGTTCTCGTCGAGCGAAGGGGTCGGGTGGCGGAGCCGGTACTGGTACGACGCGAACCGTTACCAGGGGTTCGTGGCGTGGGTGATCGCCTTCATCGCGTTCATCGTGCTGTTGGATCGCCTCGTCCTCGTCCGGCTGCAGCGCCGAGCGTTCCGCTGGCGGGACGCCCAGCTGAGCGACATGGAGCGCCGAGCGGAGGAGATCGACGTGGCCGTGGCCGGGGCTTGAGAGGATCGAGGGGAGGGAACGCATGGCGACGCTGCAGGTGGAGCACCTGAACAAGACGTTCCCGGCCATCGAGCGCGGGAGCGGTCCCACGACGGCGATCGACGATCTGACCTTCGAGATCGGCGGCAACGTGTTCGTTTCGGTCGTCGGCCCGTCCGGCTGCGGCAAGAGCACGCTGCTGAACATCGTGTCCGGGATCGAGACGGCGACCCGCGGCTCCGTCACGGTGTCGCAGGACGGCCGTCCGGCACGGCTCGGCTACGTCTTCCAGGAGCCCAGGCTCCTCCCCTGGCGCACCGTCGACCAGAACATGCGCTACGTCCTGGACGGGGAGGACGCGAGGGGTCGCGCCGAGGAGTACCTCCGGATGGTGGGGCTGCGTGATTCGGGGGACAAGTTCCCCGGGCAGCTCTCCGGTGGGATGCAGCAGCGCGTGGGGATCGCCCGTGCGTTCGCGGTGGAACCCGACCTGTTGCTGATGGACGAACCGTTCAGCCACCTGGATGCGATCACCGCGCGGAGTCTCCGCGAGCAGCTCCAGGAGATCTGGACGAAGGCGAAGAAGACGGTCCTGTTCGTGACCCACGACATCGCGGAGGCGGTGCAGCTATCCAACCGCGTCCTGATCCTCGCCCCGGGCGGCCGGCTCTACGCCGACGTCCCGATCGAGCTTCCGTACCCACGACGGGCCTCCGACCGGGCGGTCGCCATGGCGCAGGCCGAGCTCCTCGGCCGGTTCGAGACGATGCAGGAGGAGGCCGACGCCGCCGACGTGGCGGACGTCGCGAGCTGATGGCCGTCGAGCAACGACGAGCGACGCCGACGCGAGCCGAGGAGATCCTCGCGGGCACCGACGCGCCTCGCGAACTCCTGATCGGCGGCCGCTGGACGCCGTCGGCGGACGGCGGCCGCATCCCCGTCGTCGACCCGTCGACCGGGCGGAAGGTGGTGGACGTGGCGTCGGCCGGGGAAGCCGACGTCGACGCGGCCGTCGACGCCGGCCGAGCGGCGTTCGAGGAGGGATCGTGGAGCCGGCTGACGACCGCGGCCCGCGCGGGCGCGCTCCACGCGTTCGCGGACGCGATCGCGGACCGCATCGAGGACCTGTACCTGCTGGAGACCCTCTGCAACGGCCGGCCGATCGCCGAGACCCGCGCCCAGCTCGGCCGCCTGCCCGAGTGGTACCGATACAACGCGGCCCTCCTCATGGCCGATCGGACCGACGTGATCCAGATGCCGGGCCCGTACCACACGTACACCTCCCGGTTCCCGATCGGCGTCGTGGGGATCCTCAGCTCGTTCAACCACCCGATGATGATCGGGTCGAAGAGCCTTGCGCCCGCGCTCGCGACCGGCAACAGCGTGGTCCTGAAACCCTCCGAGCTGACGCCTCTCACGAGCCTGCTGCTCGGCCGGATCGCGTTGGAGGCGGGCGTCCCGGCCGGCGTCCTGAACGTGGCGCCCGGGGTCGGATCCATCGCGGGCGCGCGGCTCGCCGCGAACCCGGACATCGGGAAAGTCACGTTCACCGGCGGCACGGCGGCTGGGCGGGCGGTTGCCCGGGCGGCCGCCGATCGATTCGCGAAGGTGACGGTGGAGCTCGGCGGCAAGACGCCCGTGCTCGTGTTCGACGACGTCGACGTCGAGGAGGCGGCCCGCGGCGTCGCGTTCGGCGCCTTCGTGGCCGCCGGCCAGACGTGCATCTGCGGGAGCCGCGTGCTGGTCCAGCGCTCGATCCACGATCGCCTCGTCGAGGAGGTCGCCGCGATCGCGCGCTCGATCCGGATCGGCGATCCCTTCGACGGCGACACCCAGCTCGGCCCCCTGATCTCGCAGGCCGCCCGCGAGCGGGTGCTCGGCTACGTGGAGCTCGGCGTCGAGGAAGGCGGGACGATCGTCGTGGGCGGCGGGGTCCCGTCGGTCCCGGGGCTCGAGGGCGGGTTCTTCGTGGAGCCCACAGTGATCACCGGCATCGCGAACGAGAGCCGGTGCGCGCGCGAGGAGATCTTCGGGCCCGTCGCCGTGGTCATCCCGTTCGACGACGAGGCGGACGCCCTCCGCAAGGCGAACGACTCCGCCTACGGGCTGGGCTCGGCGATCTGGACGCGCGACGTCGCCCGGGCGCACCGCGTGGCGGGCGGGCTCACCCACGGGATCGTATGGGTGAACGACCACCACCGTCTCGATCCCGCGGCGCCGTGGGGCGGCGTGCGGGATTCCGGGACCGGCCGGGAGGGCGGCTGGGAATCGTTCCACGACTTCACGCACCTGCGCTCCATCACGGTCCGCACCGCTCCCGACGGCGTGGACTGGTACGGCGGCGACACGGGTCGTCTGAACTGATCGGGGCCGGAGTGCGCCTGGTCACCTTCTCCTCGGGCGACACGGCCCCGCGAACGGGCGCGCTCGTCGACGGGACGGTGGTCGACCTGGCCGACGCCGGACTCCCCCGCGACATGATCGCGCTGATCGAGGCCGGCGGGCCGGCACTCGAGGCGACGGCGGATGCGAGCGAGGGCGCGGGAGCTAGGTTCCCGCTCGATGACGTACGGCTGCATGCGCCCGTCCCGCGGCCACCGAAGAACGTGATGTGCGTCGGCCGGAACTACGCGGAACACGCGACGGAGTTCTCTCGGTCGGGCTTCGACGCCTCGGAGCGGTCCGTCGTGCCGCCGGATCCCGTGATCTTCACGAAGGCGGTCTCCTCGATCATCGGACCGGAGGAACCGATCCTGCTCGACAACGATCCGACCGGCACCGTCGACTACGAGGGGGAATTGGCCGTGGTGATCGGCCGGGGAGGCCGCCGGATCGCGGTGTCCGACGCGGCCGGGCACGTCTTCGGCTACACGATCGTGAACGACGTGACCGCTCGGGACCTTCAGCAACGTCACGTCCAGTGGTTCTTGGGAAAGAGCGTGGACACGTTCTGTCCGATGGGCCCGACTATCGTCACGCCGGACGAGCTCCCGGACGTCGGCGCCTCCTGGCTCCGCACGCGCGTGAACGGCGACCTGCGCCAAGAGGCGCCGATCTCGGACCTGATCTTCGACGTCCCCGCCCTGATCTCCACGATCTCAGCGACGACCTCTCTCGAGCCCGGGGACGTGATCGCGACCGGAACGCCGGCCGGTGCCGGGATCGGCTCCGATCCGCCGCGGTACCTCGAGCGCGGCGATCACGTCGAGGTCTCGATCGACGGGATCGGCACCCTGGTCAACCCGGTGCGATGAGCGAGCGGTCCGACGTGGAAGCGATCCGATCCCACGGCAAGGGAGGCGACGATGACGCGCATCGACCTGATAGACGGCGACGCCGAGCTGTCCGCGCAGGCCCGGGCCGTAGCCGACCGGATCGTCGAGACCCGAGGGGAGCTGTCGCGACCGTTCCAGCTCCTGCTGCACTCCCCCGGGTTCGCGGAGCGCGTCGCGGAGCTGGGGCACGCCGTGCGGACGCGATCGACCCTGACCGACGCCGACCGCGAGCTCGCGACGCTCGCCACCGGCGTCGCCGTCGCGTGCGAGTTCGTCTGGGCGTCGCACCGGTCGACGGCCTCCGCCGCGGGGATCCCCGACGAGACCGTCGAACGCCTCCGGAACCGGCGAGCGTCGCTCGACCCACGGCAGATGGCCCTCGTGTCCTTCGTCGACGAGCTCTGCGGGACCGGCACGGTGTCGTCCGCCACGTTCGAAGCGGCTCGAGCGCTCCTCGGCGACCGCGGCGTCGTCGACCTCGCGCTGACGGTCGGCTACTACACGATGCTCGCGAGGGTCATGGGCGCGTTCGACGCGTGCTGACGACGAGATGACGCCGCCCCGGGTCTCGCTCGCGTGCACGATCACGGATCGCACCCGGCCGATCCTCGAGGGACGGGTCCCGATCGAGGGGTGCGAGACGGAGCCGATCACGGGCGAGCCAGAGGACCTGTTCGCGCGAGCGCTCCGCCACGAGGAGTTCGACGTGACCGAGCTCTCGCTGAGCAGCTACCTGATCGTCGCCGGCCGGGGCACGAGCCCCTACATCGCCGTGCCGGTGTTCCCGTCACGCGCCTTCCGTCACGCGGCGGTCTACGTGCGGAACGACCGCGGGATCGAGCGTCCGGAGGATCTGGCCGGCGCGACGGTCGGCGTGCCCGAATACCAGCAGACCGTGGGTCTGTGGGTCCGCGGCATCCTCGCCGACCGGCACGGGGTCCCACCGTCGGCGATCCGATGGCGGAGCGGAGGCCTGGAGCGTCCGGGTGCCGAAGAGCGGATCCCCGTCGAGGTGCGCGAGGGGATCGAGCTGCGGCCGATCGATCCGACGGCGACGCTGTCCGGCATGTTGACGGACGGAGCGCTCGACGGGGTCGTTTCGCCTCGGCCGCCCTCGTGCTTCGAGGCGCGAGATCCGAACGTGCGCAGACTCTGGGCGGACCATCGGGCGGAGGAACGCCGTTTCTACCTCGAGACTCGCCTCTTCCCGATCATGCACCTCGTCGCGGTCCGGCGCTCCCTGGCGGAGCGGCACCCGTGGCTCCCGGCGAACGTCGTGCGCGCATTCGCCGAGGCCAAGCGGCTCGCGGTCCACGACCTCGAGCAAACGAACGTGCTCCGGGTCACGCTTCCCTGGGTCGATCTCGACGCCGTCCGGGCGCTGATGGGCCACGACTTCTGGCCCTACGGCGTCGCCGCGAACCGGCGTGAGCTCGCCTCGGCGGCGCGATGGTCGTTCGAAGAAGGTCTCACCCCTCGGCTCCTGGAGCCCGAGGACCTCTTCGACCCCGCCTCGACGGAGGTCGAGGCGTGACCGAGAGACTCGCCGGCTCAGGCCGTGTCGATCGGATCGAGGACGACGACCCCGATCGGCTGGGCGAGAAGGTCGGCCACCTGACGCCGGTACTCGATGTAGTGATCGGAGGCGCGGTGAGCCTCGAGGGCCTCCTGGTCCCTGTACCGTTCGAACAGGTGGAGCGCGCCGTTCCCGTCACGCTCTTCGTAGAGGTCGTATCGCTCGCAGCCGGGCTCGGCTCGTGTGTGCTCCACCATCCACGCGAGCAGGGTTCGCAGCGGATACTCGCTCCCCTCCCGGGGACGGAAGGACGCGAAGACGGACACGGGACCGTCGGTCATCGTGACCTCGTCATCTCCGAAGGGGGTGAATGACGATCGCGCGGCTCCTCGTCGTCGACCCCCTCCTGATCGGCGAGGGCTTCGATATAGGCGCCGACTGGGCGGGCCCGGAGCACGACGTCGTGGTCCCCGGCGGGTTCGGGATCGAGCAGCTCCGGCCCCATCTGGCCGACGCGGAGGGTCTGCTCACAGCGCATGCCCCCGTGACCGAGGAGATGATGGCGCAGGCTCCACTGCTCCGGGTGGTGGCGAAGCCCGGCGCCGGCGTGGACAACATCGACATCCAGGCTGCGAAGCGTCGCGGGGTGACGGTCACGAACGTCCCCGGCGCTCGTGGCCGAGCGGTCGCCGAGCACGCGCTCTTCCTCCTGCTGTTCCTCGCCCGACGGGGGTGGATGCGCGACGACCCGGCGTGGCGCCGCGCGCTGGCCACCCAGCTGGGGGGGAAGACCCTCGGGATCGTGGGCCTCGGCGACATCGGCGGCCACCTGGCGCGTTTCGGCCACGGCCTCGGGATGGACGTCGTCGCGCACACGCGAACACCCGGCGCGGCTCGGGTCCCCGACGTGCCGGTGCGGTTCGTGGATCTGGCGACGCTCTTGCGGGGCGCGGACGCCGTCGTCCTCTGCGTACCACTGAGCGAGGAGACTCGCGGTCTGATCGATCGGGCGGCGCTGGCCGCGATGAAGAGCGACGCGGTCCTGATCAACGTGTCCCGTGGTCCCGTCGTGGTCACCGACGATCTCCTGGAGGCGATGCGCGCCGGTCGACTCGCGGGCGCGGGCCTGGACGTGACGGATCCCGAGCCGCTCCCGGACGATCACGGGCTCCGCGACCTGCCCAACGTCCTGCTGTCGCCCCACAACGCGGGTCGCACGGTCGAGTCGCAGGCGGAAGCCCTCGCGCGGATGCGCGAGAACGTGCGGCTCGCGCTCTCGGGCGCGCCCCCGATCGACCCCGTGGGCTGACCGCGACCCGGGCGCGCGCCGGTCACTGTGCGTCGAGGCGCAGCAGTCGCCTCGCGTTGCCGCCCGCGATCATCGACCGCTCGTCGTCGTCGAGTCCGTCGACTCGTCCGAGCAGGCCGAGAGGATCCGTCTCGCCCATGTCGAAGGGGTAGTCCGTGCCGAGCAGCACCCGGTCCGATCCCCACCGCCGGATCAGGGTGCCGAGCATCTCGGGATCGAAGACCATCGTGTCGAAGTACAGCTGCGCGAGGTAGGTGCTCGGTGGGCGGGTGATGTGCTCCCGACAGTCGTCGCGTTGCTCGTACGCGTGGTCGAAGCGAGCCGGGTAGAACGGCACGTACCCGCCGCCGTGCATCACGCAGACCTTCAGCGTGGGGAACCGCTCCAGCACGCCCCCGAAGATCATCCGCGAGACGAAGACGGTCGAGTCCATCGGCATCCCGACGGTGTTGATCAGGTAGTAGTCCGCGAGCCGCTGGCCCTGCGTGAACCCGTTCGGGTGCACGACGAGCAGGAGGTCGTGCTCCACGACCTGCTCGAAGAACGGGACGAACCTCGGATCGTCGAAGTCCACGCCGTTCACGTTCGTGCAGATCTCCAGGCCGCGGAACCGCAGCTCCTCGACGACGCGCTCGAGCTCGCTCAGCGCGAGATCCACGTCCTGCAGTGGGAGCGTCCCCAGACCGACGAACCGATCAGGATGTGCCTCGACGATCTCGAAGAGGCGGTCGTTCACCATCCCGGTGAGCTTCGACCCGATCTCGGGTTCGGCCCAGTAGAAGTACTGCGGGGGCACGACCGAGATGGCCTGGACGTCGACCCCCATCCGATCCATGTCGCGCAGGCGCTGCTCCGGCTCGGTGAGCATCGGGACGATCTCGACGAAGTGCCGCTTGTTGTAGGCATCGCTGACGGGGCCGGAGAAGTCGACGAAGGGGTCCTTGCCGGGCGTGAACAGCGGGGCGGCGATCTCCTCGGCCTCGGGCGTCATCACGTGCGCGTGGATGTCGATCACCACGCTCGGGTCGTCCGCCATCGATCCTCCCGTGCCCCGGGGGCCGCCCGTGCGGCCCGCGCTCCGCCTGCCGTCCCGATCCCGACGACCTCGGGACGCCGTCACATCGCACATTATGTACAACTTCGCGGTCGCGTCCAAGCTCAACCCTGGAGCGTCGGGGCCGGATAGCTCCCGTCCTTGGGCTCGAACAGGCCGAAGGCGACCTCGGGATCACCCGGATGGAACGTGCCCCAGACCTGGGCGCGCTCCCCGACCTCCCTGGTCCTGGCAGATGCCCTGCGCCCCAAGGTGAGCTGCCCGGGCTCCCACGCCCGGAGAGCGGCCGGCACCGTGCCCGCGGCCCTGTCGACGGCCTCCGCGAGAGCGCGCGCGTCCGCGGCCGCCTTCGCGGTGCCGGCCGCGATGTGGGGCCGGAGGGCGAAGGCCGCGTCGCCCACCAGGCAGACTCGCCCGCGAGCCATCGCCGGGACCTCGACGTCGACGATCACCTGAACGAAGGGCTCGGGCGTCGCCCGGATCAGGGCGGCGAACGGCGGCGGGAGGTCGCCGGCGGCCTCGTGGAGCTCGGCGACGTGTTCCTCGCCGACCCCGCCGGGCGGGAGGGACAGGTCGTGCCGTTCGCCGGCCCGGTCCGTGAGGAGCGCGCCGAGCGCGTCCTCGCCGGGCACGTTGCGGTACCAGACCCAGTTCATCGATCGGCCGGCGCCGGTCGTCGCCGGGATCTCGTACGACAACACGTGCGTCCGGTCCCCGACGTGGTACGTGAGGACGTCCCGCAACGACGTCGCGGCCGCCGGTAACCGGTCCTGCGGGAGCGTCCCTCGCCACCCCACGTAGCCGGCGTACGCGGGCTGCACGTCGGGGAAGAGCAGCGCCCGGACCGTCGACCGGATACCGTCCGCGCCGACCAGCAGGTCGACGGTCTCGGCGCTGCCGTCCGCGAACCGTCCCACGACCCGGTCGGCGGCATCCTCGAACGCCACGAGGTCGCGTCCGAGGTGGTAGCGGGCCGCCTCGAAGGACCCGACGAGCGCCGCGTGCAGGGTCGCGTACGACGTGAAGCGGTACACGATCGGCTCCTCGAGCAGAACGTCGCCGTCCCTCGTCAGGTAGCGGAGCGTCCGGGCCGAGGAGCTCACGCGGTCGAGGTCGAGCAACCCGTGCTCCTCGAAGTAGCGCGTCGTGACGGGGTGGAGGACGATCCCCGCGCCCCGGCCCTCGAGCGGCACGGACGAGCGCTCGAACACGTCGACGTCGCAGCCGACGTCGCGCAGCTGCAGCGCCGTGATCAGTCCGCCGAGCGAGCCTCCGATCACGGCGATCCGCGGGCCGGACGCTGCCACGACCGTCAGTGCTTCAGCTCGACGGTGACGAAGCGGAGCGTCGAGGCGCCGACGTTCTCGAGGTCGTGGATCAGCGGATCTCGGGGCGAGTGCACGAGGTATCTCGTCTCCCCGAGCGCGTAGTCGCGGGCGATCATCGTCCCGTCGGGGAACCGTTGCAGGCCCCGACCGGGCTCGACCACGGTCCAGAAGTACGTCGCGTCGTGGACGTGGAACGGGCCCCGCCGGCCGGGCTCGAGGCGGATCTCGAAGATCCGGACGTGATCGTTCTCGAACCAGAGCGACGTGCCGATCTGCCGGTTCGTCGTCGCGGCGGCGAGCTCGTCGGCGAAGTCCGCCGGGTCGAACGCTCCGCGTTCCTCCCCGTGCGCCCCGCCCCCCATCCGGTCCCTCCCCTGGTCGTACATAAAATACAACTCACCGAGGTGCCGGATCGACGAGAGGTGACGAACCTGCAGGCGGACGTGGCGATCGTCGGTGGCACGGCTGTCACGGGCGCCACCTTCACCCGCGCCGACGTCGTGGTCCGCGACGGGCGGATCGCGGGGATCGTCGAGCCCAGGAGCGCGGTTGCTGGGACGACGATCGACGCGGACGGGCTCCTCGTGCTGCCCGGCTTCGTCGACACGCACGTTCACCTGATGGACCCGGGCCCGACGGAGCGGGAGGACTTCCCGACCGGGACCGCCGCGGCCGCGGCCCGCGGCGTGACGACGATCGTCGAGCACACGCATGCCCATCCGATCCGGGACCGGCGCGATCTCACGGAGAAGGTGTCGTACCTCCGCGGCCGTTCGCACGTGTCCTTCGGCCTCGCCGCACACGTCTGGCCCGACCGGATCGACGACCTCGACACGCTCTGGCACGCCGGGGTCACGTTCTTCAAGATCTTCACCTGCGCGACGCACGGCGTGCCGGCCGTCGAGGGCGACGACCTGCATCGGGTGCTCCGGAAGGTCGCGTCCTTCGGGGGAACGTGCCTCGTCCACGCTGAGGACAACGATCTGACGGCCGAGGCGGAGAGGGCGCTCCGAGCCGCAGGGCGAACCGACCCCGGCGTGATCACGATCTGGCGATCGCGCGAGGCCGAGCTCGACGCCGTCCAGCGGGTCGCAGGTCTGGCGGTGGAGACCGGCGCACGTCTCACGATCGCCCACGTCTCCTCCCCCGAGGTCGTGCGGGCGATCGTGGCCGCGCGCCGCCGCGGTGCCGACCTGGCGGCCGAGGCCTGCCCGCAGTACCTCTTGCTCCGGGAGGACGAGGTCCTCGCGGAAGGACCGTTACGGAAGTTCACGCCTCCGGCGCGGAACCGCGGACCGGAGGACGTCGACGAGATGTGGCGGCTGCTCGCCGAGGGCGCCCTCACGCACGTCGCGACGGACCACGCGCCGTCGACCAAGGCGCAGAAGCTGGCCGGCGATATCTGGGATGCGCCGTTCGGCCTGCCCGGCCTCGACACCACGTCACGGCTGCTGTTCGACGCCGTCGCGGCGAGCCGGCTCACGTGGTCGGACGTCGCCCTGCGCTACGCCGAGGAGCCGGCCCGCCGGTACGGACTGTGGCCGGCGAAGGGCTCCCTGGCGGTGGGAGCGGACGCGGATCTCGTCCTCGTCGATCCCTCCGCGACGGTACGGATCCACGACGAGGACGTGCTCTCGAAGGCGGGGTGGACACCCTTCGCGGGTCGCGAGACCCGAGGCGACGTCGTCCGCGTGCTCCTCGGCGGCGACGAGATCGCCCGCGACGGCCAACCGCGCAGCGACCGGCTGGGCCGTTACCTGCCGGGCGCCGGCGCGGCCGATCGGCAGGCGGAGACGGGCGGATGATCGTCGACCTCAGTGTGGTCATCGACGCCTCGACGCAGGGGCCGCCGGCGGCCGGCAGCCCGCCGGTCGTGCTCGAGACCACCTTCCGCGGCCCGGGTCACTGGCAGTCGAGCCGGATCGCGGCCCTCCTCCACACCGGGTCGCACGTCGACGCGCCGCTCCACGTGATCGCGGACGGCAGGGCGATCGAGCGGCTGACGCTGGAGGAGCTGAGCGGCGAGACGTTCGTGATCGACGTCCACGACGCCGGCGAACGCGAAGCGATCGACGCCGACCGGCTGGCCCGCGCCGCCGGCGAGATCCTGCCCGGGGCGATCGTGGCCGTCCGGACCGACTGGACCGATCGATCGTGGGGGACGTTCCCCGACTACTACCTGCGCTCCCCGTTCCTGACCGAGGATGCGGGCCGATGGCTCGCGGCGCTCCGCCCACGGGCGGTCGTCGTCGACTTCTTCGAGGAGGAGTGTGCGGTCGGGACGGAGTTCACCTCGGAGGACTTCGTCGTGCACCGGGCGCTCCTGGGCGCTGACATCCCGATCGTGGAGCAGGCGACCCGCCTGGGCGTGGTCGGGTCCGACCCGTTCCTGCTGCGGACGGCCTTCGTGCGGCTCGCGGGCGTGGAGGCGGCGCCGTGCCGTCTCTACGCGGAGCTCCCGCCGGCCTGATCCGATCCGACCGTGGCGTCCGACGCCCGGGCCGCGACGAAGTCGACCTCGATCAGCCAGTCGGGGTGCGCGAGGCCGGCGACGAAGAACAGCGTGGATGCCGGCCGGTGACCACGGAGGACCTCCTCTCGCACCGCTCGGGCGGTCTGCAGGTCCTCCCGACGCACGAGCAGCATGTTGAGCTGCACGATGTCCGAGATCTCCATCCCGGCGCCGGCGAGGACCGACTCGACGTTGCGCCACAGGAGCCGGCACTGCTCCTCGATGTCCTGACCGATCCGTCCGTCGGTGTCGACGCCGGTCTGGCCGGCCCCGAACACGAATCGAACGGGGCCCGGCACCTCGATCGCGTGCGAGTAGGTCCCGAACGGGCCGGCGACATCGGCCGGGTTGAACGCGCGCATCTCCCCTCGCTCCGGTGCCGGGCGGCACCCCTTCCCAGTATCGCTGCACGGTCGGGAACGGACCCGCGCCTAGCATGCGGACGTGCGGATCCTCGTATGGCACGGCTGGCTCCTGGAGGGCTCGGGATCGAACGTCGCGACCGCGCGCATCGTCGAGGTCTGGCGGCGGGCGGGCCACGACGTGGTGCTCCTGTGCCAGGAACGGCACCCGGAGCGATACGCCTGGGTCGACGCGGCCGGGACGATCGACGCGGACGGCCCCTCGACGCCGCGTCCCAACCCGAACGCGTCCGACGCGCCGGGACGATGCCTGCTGCTCCGTCCGGTGATCGGCTCGCTCCTGCCCGTGTTCGTCGTGGACGCGTACGAGGGCTTCGAGCGGGTGCGTTCGTTCGTCGACCTGACCGACGAGGAGCTCGCCACCTACCTGCGCGTGAACGAGGAGGCGCTCCGCGCGGCCGCTGCGTCCCACCGCCCCGACGCCATCTTCGTCGGCCACGCGATCCCCGGCGGACCGATCGGCAGGCGCGCGTTGGGCGCCGGCGCCTACGTGGCGAAGATCCACGGCAGCGACCTCGAGTACGCGGTCCGCGCCCAAGACCGTTACCAGGTGCTCGCCGGGGAGGGGCTGGGCGGCGCCCGCGCGATCGTCGGCGCGAGCGCCGACGTGCTCGCGCGGGCGTCGGAGCTCGTGGCCGGGATCGAGGGGCTCGGCCGGGTCGTGGCGCCGGGGGTGGACGTCGCGGCGTTCCGTCCGCGCCCGGCCGAGGACTCGCTGCTCGACGTGGCGCGCCGCCTGGACGAGGACCCCGCGGTGGCGCGGGGCCGCCCATCGTCGATCGACGACGAGGTCGAGCGGGCGCTCAGCGCGAGGGACGCGGCGGCGATCGACGCCCTGATGGAGCGGTACGACGAGTTCGCGCCCGAGCGCGACGTGGCGACCCGGCTCCGCGCCGTCGCGGCGCGGGCCGGCCCGACCGTCGGCTACCTCGGCAAGCTGATCCCCCAGAAGGGCGTGGAGCACTTCCTCGAGGCGCGCACGGCCCTCCGGCACGATCCCGCGACCGTGGTGGTCGGGCCGGGGTCGGGCCGTGAATGGCTCGCCGCGCTCTCGATCGCGCTGCGCCGCGGCGACCGTCCGGCGATCGAGTGGCTCCGCACGGAGGGCGGGCTGCCCCTCGATCCCGCCGCCGTGCGCGGCCCCGCGCCGGACCTCGACGTCGCGTTCACCGGCCTGCTCGATCACCGGTACGCGCCGGGCGTCCTCGCGGCGCTGGACGTGCAGGTCGTTCCGTCGATCCTGACGGAAGCGTTCGGCATGGTCGCCGCCGAGGGGGCCGCGGCCGGGGCGCTCCCGGTCGTGGCCCGCCACTCGGGCCTGGCCGAGGTCGCGGCCGCGCTGGAGGCCGAGGTCGGACGGCCGGGCCTGTTCTCGTTCGAGCCGGGCGAGGGGACGGTCGGCCGCCTGGCCCGCGCGATCGACCGACTGCTCTCGCTGCCGAGCGAGGAACGCCGGGAGCTGCGCGACGCCGTGAGCTCGTTCGTGGCGACCCACTGGACGTGGGAGCGCTCGGCGGCGAGGCTGCTCGCCGCCGCCGAGGCCTGAGCCTTCAGGTCGCCTTGCGGGCTCGCCACACCTCCTCGACGGGCCACCGCCGCGACCAGGCCGCCGTCGCCAGCGGATCCGTCGGCGACTTCGCGCCCTCGGGCGCGCGGACCTCGACCAGGTCCTCGACCAGGAACCCGCTCCCGCGCAGCAGCCGGATCAGGTCGCCGTGGCCGATCGCGAACTCGACCGCGCCGTCGGCGTCGGGCCACTCGAACCGGTGCATCCCGAAGTGATCGCGCTGGAGCCGGTCGCTGGCCGGGAGGTCCTCGTCCGGGAACGTCAGCATCGCGAGGGAGGAGTGCCCGAGGAACACGAGCGTGCCGCCCGGTCGTAGGATCCTCGACGCCTCCGGGATCCATCGGTACGGGTCGCACCAGATCGCGGCCCCGTACTCGGAGATCGCGAGGTCGAAGCTCGCGGCGCGGAACGGGGTCCGCTCCGCGTCGCCGTGGACCAGCGCGAACGGCAGCTCGAACTCCACCTGGAACGAGCTCGCGGTCGCGAGCTGCCGGCTCGAGTTGTCCAACCCGACGGGACGCGCGCCGCGGCGCGCGAGCCACGACGAGACGTAGGCGGTGCCGCAGCCGAGCTCCACGGTCTCGAGGCCCCGGATGTCCGGGAGCAGCCGGAGGTCGGACTCGGGGACCTGCCAGATCCCCCACCTCGGCTCCGCGCTCGCCCACAGGACCCGGCCGCGGTCGACCCAGCTGTCCGCGTCCGCGTCCCACGACGCGCGGTTCGCGAGCACGTGATCGGGGGTGTCCTCTCGCATCGGCGGCCACGATAGCGGGGCGTCGACGGCGCTCGTGTGCGGAGGACCGGAGGTTCCGGTATACCGGTGGCGGGAGAGAGGAGGACCGGACGTGGACGACACGACGACGAAGGAGCTCACGGACGACGAGATCCGGACGGTGATGCCGGGATCCGGCGTCGCCCCGGCGGCCGAGACCGACCCGGACACGATGGGCGGTGACGGCGCCGACGGCGACACCACGGATCAGACGGACGGCGACTCCGGCGACCAGGACGGGACCGACGGCAAGGACGCCGACGGCACGGACTCCGGCGACATGGACGGGACCGACAGCAGCTCGTGACCGTCGGCACGCTCGATCGAGTCCGGGCCGGACGCGGGCCCCTCGAGCGGTGCACCGGCGATCCCCGGTCGTTCCTCACGGACGACTGGGGGCGGCGGGCGGCGGTCCGCCTTGGCGGACGGCCGCCCGCCGACTTCCAGGACCTGCTCTCGCTCGACGACGTCGATCGGTTCCTCACGACGACCGCGCTCCGCACGCCGTTCTTCCGCCTGGTGCGGGCCGGCGAGCGGATCCCCGAGGCGTCCTACACTCGCACGGGCCGCACCGGCTCCCGCGACGTGGGCGGGATCGCGGACCCCGCGCGCGTCGCCGCGCTGTTCGAGGACGGCGCGACGATCGTCCTGCAGGGCCTGCATCGCTGGTCCGAGCCCGTCGCGCGGTTCTGTCGCGACCTCGAGCTCGAGCTCGGGCACCCGTGTCAGCTCAACGCGTACGTGACGCCGCCCGGCGCGCAGGGACTCGAGCTGCACGAGGACGCCCACGACGTCTTCGTGCTGCAGGCGTTCGGCCGGAAGCGGTGGGAGCTCCACGCCGCGCCCCGCGAGGACCCGCGGGATCCGCACGACGTCGAGCTGGCGGCCGGCGGCACGATCTACCTACCCGCCGGAACGCCGCACGCCGCCCGGGCGCAGGACGTGCTGTCCGGGCACCTCACCGTCGGCGTCCACGTGACCTCGTGGCGGGACGTGCTGTCCGGGGTCATCGGGAGGATCACGGCGCTCGACGACGCCGCCGTTCCCGCCGGCTGGCTCGACGACGTCGCCGGGTTCGCGGACGAGCTGCGGGGGCGGCTCGCGGCGCTCGCCGGCGCGCTCGACGCCGTGGACGTCCGGGCCGTGGCCGGCGAGCGCCGCGAGCGGTTCCTCTCGAACCGCGCCCAGCTCGCGCGCGGGACGATCGCGGAGCGGACGGCCCCGATCGAGGTGGACGACGACGCCGTGGTGGCCCGGCGGGCCGGCTCCCTGTGCGAGCTCGTCCCGCATCACGACGTCCTCGTCGCGCTCCTCGGGGACCGGCGGCTCGAGATGCCTCCGCGGCTCGAGGGCGCGATGCGACGCGTCGCCGACCTCGAGGAGGGATCGGAGCTCGTCGTCCGCGACCTCGCGGCGGACCTGCCCGGCGCGGCGAGCCGCGCCGTGCTGGTCCGCCGCCTCGTCCGCGAAGGCCTCCTCACGATCCGCGGCGGGCGCTGAACCGCGCGTGCGGATGCCGTCGGACGAAGACCGCTGTTCGCTGCGGAGCCTCGCCGCGCACGAGCCGCTCGTCGGCACGGCCTCGACGATCCGCCACTGGCTGCTCGTCGAGTCCGAGGGGCCGTGGGGCCGTGACGGTCTGCGTGACGCGCGGCTCCCGGCCGGCCTCGGCGACGAGCTCCGCGCCCTCGAGCGCCGCACGGACGCGCGCGTCCTGCTGATCAGGAAGCCCGACCGGCGACCGGCGCGCGACGACGGCCGCCGGTCGTGCGTGGCCGTCGACACGCGGGACGGGTGGCTCGGCTCGCGGCCGCTCGACCGGATCGAGGAGGCGACCCGGCTCGACCCGCGCGATCGTTCGGCGTTCGAACCGGCCTCGGATCCGGTGTTCGTCGTGTGCACCCACGGTCGTCGCGATCCCTGCTGCGCGGAGCAGGGCCGCCCGCTCTCGGAACGCCTGGGTGCCACGTCGCGCGACGTTGCCTGGGAGAGCACGCACGTCGGCGGGGATCGGTTCGCCGCGAACCTCGTCGCCTTCCCGCACGGCCTCTACTTCGGCAGGGTCGAGCCCGACGAAGGCCCGACGCTCGTCGACGCGTATGCGGACGGCCGCATCGCGCCGCTCGGACGCTACCGGGGACGCGCGTGCCATCGGCGCCACGTCCAGGCCGCCGAGCGCGATCTCCGAGCTGACCTCGGGATCGATCGGATCGACGCGATCCGACCCCTGCGGGCGAGCCGTCGGGGCGACGAGGCGGATGTCGTGTTCTCGACGCCCAGGGGCGACGTCCGGGTGCGGCTCGAGCGCTCTCCCGGGACGCCGCTGCGCCTCACGTGTCACGCGGACGCCGAGGAGACGCCCGCCGTCTGGCGCACGGGCGCGATCGAGCTCACCGAGGCGACCGGCTAGCTAACGATCCAGCGGTCGATCGCGACGCCGTTCCCCGCGCTCGCGGCGCGATGGGTGCCGAGCACCTGGACCCTGACGGTGTGGGAGCCGTCGACGAGCCCGGCGGCGAGCCGCACGAGCGCGAACGGGGACGACGACCGGTACAGGTCGACGACCTTCACGAGCGACCCGTCGACCCACACGGACGCCCGGCCCATCGCCGGACCGCGCCGGACGCGGACCGACACGCCGGTGCCCTGGAAGGTGAGGCTCGCGATCGCGTCGCGCACCTCGCTGATCGCGTAGGTTCCCCCGCCGGCGGCCCCGTTCGCGACCGGCGCCCACGTGGACGCCGAGGGCGTCGGATCGGTCTTCGTGGTGCCCCCCCACCGCAGCGCGTCGACGGTCACGCGCGTGCCGGTGGCCGCGTTCCGCCTCGTCCCGAGCACCTCCAGCGTGAGCGTGTGCGAACCCGGGCCGAGCTCGGTGAACCGGTGCCGGACGCTCCGCGGGGTCGGCGCGTAGCCGTCCAGCGTCGCCACCGGCGACCCGTCGATCGAGATCCGGCCGCGACCCATCGCCGGCCCTCGGACCGTGAACACCGACACGGAGCCGCCGGAGAAGGCGAAGCTCGTGGTCGCGCCGGCCCGCCGCTCCCAGCGGTACGAGCCGCCGAGCGCGACCGCCTGCACCGCGCGGCCCCAGCGGAACCGGGTGCCCGCCCCGTCCTGCTCGACGCTGACGATCGACGGGAACGTGGCCGTCCCGTGCCACGGCGCGGACACCGTGAAGGAGCAGACGGGATCCGTGCCGGCGCACGAGCCGTCCCATCCCGTGAACGCCGACGCCGCATCGGGCGTGGCCGTCAGGGTCACGGTGCTGCCGACCGGGAACGCGGCGGCGCACGTCGTGCCGCAGTCCACGCGCGACGGCACGGACGTCACAATCCCGTCGCCGGTCCCCGGCCGCTCGACCTCGACGGGATACCCGAACACGGCCGAGGCCGACCTCGATCCGAGCATCGTGACGTCACAGGTGGGGGACGTCCCGGAGGCCGCGCACGTGCCCGTCCACCGCAGCAGCGTCGCGCCGGGACCCGGCGTGGCCGTGAGCGTGATCGTCGCGTCGGGGTTCGCGAGACGGGAGCACTCCGCGGCGGCGCCGCCGCAGCTGATCCGGGGGCCCGTGATCGCGCCGCCGAGCGGGGGCGCCACCGTGAACGACGCGATCCTTCCCCGCTGGAGGGTCGAGCCGTTGAAGCGATCGCGGTCGACGTCGCCGACGATGCCGGCAACCGACCCCGTGGCCGTCCACTGCCAGAAGGTCCATCCCCGACCGCCCCAGTTCCTGGCCGGCACGCTGGGCGATGACACCCCCCAGTGTGCGATCCAGAGCGGATAGCCGTGCTCCGCGAACTAGGTCGCGTCGCCCATGTTCGTCCGCCAGAAGTACGGGCTCGAGTACATCATCGGGAGCACGCCGGTCCGCGCCCGCACGCGCTGCACCCACGCCCGGACCCAGTCCTGCATCTCCTCCACGTTCAGGCCGTGCGTCTGCTCGATGTCGAGGACGGGCAGGATGTCCCCCGCGGCGACCTGCGCGGTGTCGACGAAATGGTCCGCCTCGTTCACCGCGTCGTTCGTCGCGCGTCCCACGTTCGCCCGGCGGTACGCGCCGACGACGAGCCCGTTCGCCGTTGCCTCCGCCAGGTATCCGAGATATCTCGAGTCGATCGACCGCGGCACGGTCGCCGTGTTCCCGATCGTCGCCCGCATGACCACGTACCTGGTGGTCGTGGTCGCAACCTCGGCCCAATCGACGTCGCCCTGCCACTTCGAGACGTCGATCCCGGGCACCCGGGTGACGGCCGGCGCGGCCCCCGCGCGGACCGCGATCGCCGTCGGAGCCAGCGTCGCGAGCGTCAGCGTCCCGACCGCGAGCGCGCGTCGGCGGATCGTGCGCACGCTCGGTCGAACCACCCCGTTGCCCCTATGTGACAACCTTAGCGGCCCTCGGCGCGCAGACCAGCGCTACGCTGGCCCGATGCTCGGCGAGGAGGAGGCCGTGGTCCTCGAGGTCCGATCGTTCGACCTGCACGGCGTGAAGTACGCGGACGTCGCGGTCGGCCTGCGGGATCGATCCGTGCAGGAGGCACGCCTCGGTCCGGAGAGCGTCCCGGAGGATCTCGCGAAGGGCGAGCGCGTGCTCGTCACCCGCGTCGCGAACATGGTCGTCTCGATCCGGCGACCCTGACCGCGTCCGGAGGGCGTCGGCGCCGTCACCGTTTCAGTGTCAGCGCGGCGCCTCCCGCGACCAGCAACAGGCCGAGCAGTCGCGTCAGCGAAACCGGGATCCGCGGGGAGCCGAACCAGCCGAACGCGTCGATCAGCGCGCCGGCTACGAGCTGGCCCGCGATCAGGAGCGCGACGGTCGCGAACGTTCCGATCCGCGGAGGCGCGTACGCGATCGCGACGACGATCAGCGCCCCGAAGACGCCGCCGAGCCACAACCACGGAGGCTCGCGTGTCGCGGCCGCGATCGTCGCCCCCCGTCCGAGCGCCAGCGCGAGCGCGACCACGAGGATCGCCGCGACGATCACCCCGAAGCCCGCGGCTCCGAACGTCCCGATGCGCCGCCCCAGCGCTCCCGAAATCGCGGCCTGCGCGGCGCCGGCCACACCGGCGACCAGGGAGAAGACGACCGCGATCTGCGTGCCTGTCACGGACCGGAGGCTACCCGAGGCGGTCCCCGATCCCCCCGAACGTCGTTGGATCGACTAGCGGGATCTCCGGGTCGTGCGCTTCCGGGCCGCCGACTTCCTGGCCGGCGCGGTCCTGCGCTTGCGCGTCGCAGCCGCCCTCTTCCCGGCGGCGATCCGCTTCGGCGACTTCCGCGACGTGCTCTTGCGGGCCGTCGTCCGCTTCCGCGTGGACGCGGCCTTGCGCGCCGTGCGCTTCCGCGTGGACGCGGCCTTCTTCCCCGCCGCCACGCGCTTCGGCGACTTCCGCGACGTGCTCCGCCGAGTGGCGGGCCGCGACCGCTCCGACAGCGTTGCCGGCGCGGCTGGCGGCATCATCGTCGTCTCGGTCCTGGGGGTCGGCCGATCCCAGGCGGGCGTCTCCGGCTGCCACGAAGGCTCCGGTGCGCTCGGCGCATCCAGCGTGCCTCGCTCAGCGCCTTCGCCCTCCTGCGTTGCGTCGGAAGCGCCCTCGCGCTCCTCCCACGGCCAGTCCTTGGAGCTGCGTTCCGGTGGGGTCATATCGCGACCTCCTCCTGGTCGGTGTCGGTTGCGCGGCCGGATGACGGCCGGTCTTCGACCCCGTACCCGGAGTCGGGGCGGTCCAAGCACGCTGGATCCCCGGTCCGCTGCAGGTCAGGCCGTGTCTCGGGGCCACGGACGATCGGCGGAGATCATCGCGCTCCCGCTCGCCATCGCGATCCGCCTGCCGCCCGCGTCGTCGAGCCGGCACGTCGTGACGGCGATCGTGTGGCCGCGCTGCTCCACCGTGGCCCGCGCGATGAGGTCGCGACCGTCGGGAGTCACGGGGCGGAGGAAGTTCACCTTCAGATCGAGCGTGCCGAAAGACGCCCCCTTCGGGAGCGTCGTCATCACCGCCGAGGTGATCGCCGCGTCGGCGAACGCGGACACCGCGCCCCCGTAGAAGGTCCCGAACCCCGTGCAGAACCACATCGACGCCGGCATCGACACCGTGACGCTCCCCTCCTCGACGTCGGCGAACCCCAGCCCGAGGAGCAGACAGACCGGCGCCGCCGGCCGCTCGCCCTTCGCCCAGAGCTGGACGAACTCCAGCCCGCTCGTCGCGTCCCACACCTCCTGCTGGATCGTCCCGCCCTCGAGCGGTCGCAGGTACGGGTCGGGCGAGTCGAAGGAGACTTCCTCGACGCCCGGGAACGCCGATGGGGCCTCGGGAGGCTCGAACGGGAGGGGCTGCACCACGCACCGCGACGTGGCGTGCGCGAGCAGCCTGCCGCTCGCGTCCTCCACGCGTGCCTCGGACAACCCCTGCCGACGTCCCGAGTGGATCACCGTGCCGGTCGCGGCGAGGCGTCCGCTCGACGGGAACGCGGGCTCGAGGAAGTTGATGGACAGGTCGGACGAGAGCAGCGCCGTCGCGGGTGGCAGCGTCGTGAACACCGAGCCGGCGAGCGCAGCGTCGGCCACGAACGCGAGCGCGCCCCCGGGGAACACCCCCGCCGCCGTCGACCACCACGGGCTCGCCGGGATCGACCACCTGGACGACCCTTCCTCGGCGTCGTCGACGATCAACCCGCTGAGGTGGGTGAGCGGCGGGGCCGGGAGCCGGCGCTCCGCGAACGCGCGGAGCTGATCGAGACCGGGCAGGGCGAAGAGCCCGGGCTGCTCGAGATAGGCGAACGAACCTCGGACCGGTTCCTCGACGATCATCAGGCGAGGATAGCTGCGCTGGTTCCAGCGGTTCGCCCGCCCGGCGCCGGGGTAAGCGCGAGGGTGCGGGTGCGCGCCTCGGATATCGAGACGCCCACCGTGCCGGAGTCGGAGCAGACCGAGGAGGAGGACGTCATGGGGATCACGTCGTTCGTGAAGGGGGCGCTCGCCGGCGCCGCGATCGCGTATCTGTTCGACCCGGAGGCCGGTCGCGGCCGCCGGGCGCGCCTGCGCGACCAGGCGGCCGCGGCCGGGCGGCGGGCGCGCGACCGCGCCGGGGACATGAGCCGACACGCCGGCAACGTGGTCGAGGGCAAGATCCACGAGGCGACGGCGTCCTTGGAGACCGGCCGTGTCACGGATGACGTGACGGTCGCCGACCGGATCAGGAGCGAGGTCCTCGGCCGACCGGATCTCGCCGCCGGTGGGCTGCTCGTGGACGTGACCGACGGCGTGGCGCACCTCCGTGGACGGTTCGACGACGCCGACCGGCTCCAGCGGGTGATCGACCTCACCGAGAAGGTGCACGGCGTCCGCGAGGTGGACAACCTCGTGGAGGTGGACTGAACGACCCCCGACCGGTGGAGCGCGTCACCTCGCGGGACGGCACATCGATCGCGTTCGAGCGCGTCGGGAGGGGGCCGCCTCTCGTCCTGATCGGTGGCGCCCTCCGCGATCGGACGGGGGGGATGCCGATCGCGGAGGAACTCGCGTCATCGCTCACGGCAGTCGCGGTCGACCGGCGCGGCCGCGGCGAGAGCGGGGACACGGCTCCGTACGCGGTCGAGCGAGAGGTGGAGGACGTCCAGGCGATCCTCGGGGCCGTCGGGGGACGCGGTCATCTCTTCGGTCATTCCTCGGGCGCGGTCCTCACCCTCGAGGTCGCGAGGACGATCCCGGAAGCGGTCGAGAGCGTGGCCCTGTACGAACCACCGTTCATCCTCGACGACTCGCGTCCACCGGTCCCCGAGGACTTCGTGGACCGGCTGGAGGAGCTCGCCGGATCGGACCGCCGCGACGACGCCGTCGCGTACTTCCTCCGGAGCGGCGTCGGTCTGTCCGACGAGTCGGTGGACGCCGCGCGCCTCGACCCGTCGTGGGCGAAGCTGGCGGCGCTCGCGCACACGCTCCACTACGACGCCCGGGTCCTTCGCGACACGACGGCGGGCGCGCCCGATCCCCTCGGTCGGTGGACGTCCCTCGAGGTGCCGGCGCTCGTGATGGTCGGCGGCGCGAGCCCACCGTTCCAACAACACGCCGTACGCGCGCTGGCGGCGACGCTGCCCGAAGCGAGTCGCCGCACCCTGGGGGGTCAGGGCCACGGCCCGGAGCGGTCGATGCTCGCCGAGGAGCTGCGGACGTGGGTCGGCGACCACACTCGCGAGCGTGGTCATCCGACGTAGGTCGACTGACCGACGCTCGTTCGCCCCTGTCGTGGTCGCCATGCGCATTCCTACGATCGGCGCCGAGAGAGATCGACGGAATGACCGTGCAGGGATCCCGTGCCGTGCAGGTGGTGCTCGGCGAAGGTGAGCCGGGCATCCTTCGCGTCGTCCTGGAGTCGGAGGGCTTCCACGTCGTGGGTCAAGCGCGCGGAGAATCGGAGCTCCGGCGGATCCTCGACGCTACCCATCCGACCGTGATCGTGCTTGACGCGGGGATCTCCGCGACCGCGGCCATCGACGCGAGAACCCGAGCCACGGGTGCACAGATCGTGGTGGTGTGGCCCGACGACGTCCGCGCGAGCATCGCGGATGAGCGGGTTACCCCCGCGAGGGCACTCGAGGACCTGGGCCGCGCGGTTCGGCGGGCGGCCGAGCGGACGACCGGGCGGGTCGATGACGTCGTCACACTCCCGGAATCGCCAACGCTCGTGACCGTGGATCGCGACGAACGTCCCCTGATGGTCGTCCCCGACATCGAGGATGCGGCGCCGGCGAGACCGCGGCGTCGCGCACGCCAGCTCCTGATGGTTGCCGCGGCCTGGACGCTCGCGCTCACGGCGTCCGCCGCGATCGGCCTAGCGGTCCCTCGGACGTTCGGCCTGTTCGAGTCCGAGGTGACCCCGCGCCCCAGCATCGCTCCCTCGCCGGACGCCGCACCGCTCGATCCATCCGAGAACGGTGCGTCGTCCCCGGATGCTCCCGATCCCGATCCCCGAGTGTGCGGTCGGCCGGACGGCACGGAAGTGCCGCGGAGCGATCGCGGCCGGCCCGACGATCCGGGTCGGGGTTGCGGCCAGGGAGGCGAGAAAGGCCAAGGGCGGCCGGAGGATCCGGGCGGGGCGGGGAACGGCAACGGTCGGGGTGAAGGCGGGCGGCCGGAGGATCCGAGCGGAGCGGGGAACGGCAACGGCGGGAACGTGGGGAATGGAGGAGGAGGCGACACGGCGAGCGACGATGCGTCCGATGCAGACGTCACCGACGGCGAGAACGGTGGCGGCGAGAAGGAAAAGGCCTCGAGCGACGATGCCGCCAGCGAAGGCTCGTCGGGGTCGAACGGTCAGGGGAACGGCCCGGGCTAGGAGACGGGGAGCGAGCCCGCCACCGTCGTCCCGGCTCCGGGGCTCGACGTCACGTCGACCTCGCCGCCGAGCGCGGCCAGCCGGTCCGCGATCCCCTGCAGCCCGGTCCCGAACGTCGACGTGGACCGCTCGAAACCGACACCGTCGTCGGTCACGGTGAAACGCAGCCGGCCGTCGCCGTCGGAGAGCGCGACGACCGCGCGCGAGGCGGAGGCGTACTTCGCGACGTTCTGCAGCGCCTCGAGGCACGAGAAGTACACAGCCGCCTCGGCCTCGCGCGCGTACCGCCCGATTCCGTCCGATCGGATCGCGACCGGGACGACCGACTTCCGCGCCTGCGACTCGAGCGCGGCGACCAATCCCTTGTCCGCGAGCAGCGGCGGGTAGATCCCCCGGGCCAGGTCCCGGAGCTCCTCGAGCGCCTCGGTCGCGTCTCCCTGGAGTTGCGCGGCGATCGAGCCCGCCTGAGCAGGGTCCTTCTCGACGAGGCGCTCGAGCAGCCCGAGCTTCACGGTGAGCGCGACGAGCCGCTGCTGGGCGCCGTCGTGGAGGTTGCGCTCGAGCTTGCGCCGCTCCTCGTCCTGCGCCGTCACGAGCCGCTGCCGCGACGTCTTGAGCTCGTCGATCGTGCGCAGGAGTTCGCGGGTGAGACCGGCGTTGCGGAGCACCAGCCCCGCTTGCGCCGCGAGGTCGGCCACGAGCTTCTCCTCGGTGGGCGTGAGCGACTCACCGGAACGTTTCTGGATCGAGAGCGCCCCGAGCAGCTCGTCCCGATGCCGAACCGGCTCGAACATCGACGTCCCCGTGACCTCGCCGTCGGCGGACGCGACCGATCGCGACGAGGGCGCCGGCGAGTCCGGCGGCCAGGCGGCCTCCGCGCGGAGGTCGTCCCCCGACCGCACCCACACGTCGGCCCGCGCCGCGCCGGTGCCCTCGGCGAGCGCTCGCGCCATCCGAGGCAAGAGCTCGTCGCTCGCGTAGGTCTGCCCGACGCGCTCCGAGAAGTCCGACAGCACTTCGTACGGGGTGGCGCGCTTGCCATAGACGAGCCGGTCCGCGATCCGCTGCGCCCGCCGCCGCAGCGGCTGGAAGGCGAGCGCCACGATCGCGGCCGCGACGGCCGACAGGACCGGGCTCGCCTGGCTCCCCACGAGCGCCCCGACGCCGACGACGATCGCGACATAGACGATCGTGATGGACACCGCGAGCGCGCCGACCAGCAGCGCCTTGTTGATCACCACGTCGATGTCGAACAGCCGGTAGCGCAGGATCGACACGCCGATCGCGATCGGAATCAGGACGAAGGACGGGATCACGAGCCCCTGCAAGACGAGGAGCCAGCCGGGTTCGTCCCCGCCACCCCAGGAACTGCCGAGCGACGCGATCATCGCGCCCGAGTACAGCAGCGCCACGAACCCGGCCGCCGTCATCAGCCAGCGCAGCTGGAGCCGCTCGATCCCCGTCGACCTCCGGAAGCGAAGCACGAGCGCCGTGAGCGAGCCGAGCACGCCGATCGGGATCACGAGGATCAATGCCTGCGCGACGTCGAGGATCGGTCCGAGCGCCGCGACCCCGAGGGGATTCGGCACCCGGGGAACCGGCGGCGAATCGATCGCCCCGGGGTCGAGCAGGATCGCGAAGTACACGATCGTCAGGCCGACACCGACACCCCACGCGAACCACCGCCACCTCGGCGAGGGGAGGTGCCCGTCCGGGAACAACAGGAGGAGGAAGGTGACGGGCAGCACGACGATCGGGACCCAGCTCGGCGCATCGAAGGCGAGCAGGACGAGACCCGGGTCGCGATGACCGGTATGGAGCAAGTACCAGCCGAGCGAACTGATCGTCGCGCCGACGCCGAAGAAGACGCCCATCCCGAGCATCAGCCAACCGATCGAGTTCTCGGGTCGCCGGGTCGCCAGCAGGTACCCGATCGCCGGGAACGCGGCGAACGACACGACGAAGAGGAGGCTCTCGACCGGGTCGCTTCCGCCCGGACGGCTGGTCGCCGCGTCGAGGAACGTGAGCACGAGCCCGCCCGCGAAGCCCACGACCGTGACCCCGGCGAGGACCCGGGCCAAGAGGATCCGCGGATCGCGTGCGGACCCCTCGAGCTGAGCGTCCTGCGGCTGCACGGGAGGATGTTCGCACCTCGTCCCTCCGGACCCAAGGGGGACAGCTCCCCTCCTCGCGGAGTGCCTCCCTCCCCGGGTACCGTGTGGCGCTCCGATGCCGCTGCAGAACCGCGTGACGCCCTTCGGCGCCGTGATCGCCGATCCCGCGCGCGGCCTCGTCCACGGGAACCGCGGCTGCCTCCACGACGAAGACCGGCGGATCCGCCGTCACCACGCAGGGAAACGGTGGATCGCCTGTCGCCTCGAGTTCAAGGGCTGGCGTCGCAGCACGCTGATGCAGCCCGGGCGCTACACGGAGCTGTTCTTCGTCGACGACGCGACCGCGCTCGCCGCGGGGCACCGCGCGTGCGCCCTCTGCCGCCGCGCGGACTACGACCGGCTCGCGGAGATCTGGCGTGGGCTGCACCCCGCCGACCGTGGCGCGGACGCGATCGATGCACGCCTGCACGCAGAGCGATGGGACGGCACCGCGCGCGCCCAACGGCGGCACGACGGGAGGATCGAGGCGCTGCCCGACGGTGCGTTCGTCCTCCGCGACGGCGAACCGTACGTCGTGCTGGGTCGCGAGATCCGTCGTTGGACCCCGTCCGGGTACGGAGGACCGGTCGCGCGCGGGGTCGGCGGGATCGAGGTCATCACCCCGCGCACCTCGTCGAGGTGCTCCGCCACGGATGGGAACCGCTCGTCCCGTTCCTCCATCCCTCGGCGACGGCCTGAACACGATCCGTCCCGAGGAGTCGAACCGCCCTCGGACGGGTACGGAAACACGGTGCCAACCGTCGGGTTCCACGTTTCGCACGAGCAGCTCTCGCCCGCCCGGGCACTCGAGGCGGTCCGCGCAGCGGAGGCCGCGGGTTTCCGGGCGGCGATGTGCTCCGACCACCTGGCGCCATGGGGCGAGCGGCAGGGCGAGTCCGGATTCGCGTGGTCGTGGCTCGGCGCGGCGATGCAGGCCACGTCCCTCCCCTTCGGCGTCGTCACCGCGCCCGGCCAGCGCTACCACCCGTCGATCATCGCCCAGGCGATCGCGACGCTAGGCGACCTCTTCCCGGGACGGTTCTGGGCGGCGCTCGGTTCCGGCGAGGCGGTGAACGAGCACGTGACCGGCGACCGCTGGCCGGACAAGCCGACGCGCGACGCCCGGCTCCTCGAGTGCGTCGAGGTGATCCGCGCGCTGCTCGGCGGCGAGGAGGTCAGCCACGAGGGCCTTGTGCGCGTCGACCGAGCCCGCGTCTGGAGCCTGCCGGAGGGGCTCCCGCCGCTCTACGGCGCCGCGGTGAGCGAGGAGACCGCTCGGACCGTCGGCGGCTGGGCGGACGGGATGATCACCGTGTACCGACCTGTCGACGAGCTCGCGAGGGTGATCGACGCCTTCCGCGAGGGAGGCGGCGATCGCAAGCCGGTGGCGGTGCAGGTCCACCTGTCGTGGGCAGGCGACGAGGAGGAGGCGCTCGCCGTCGCCCATGACCAGTGGCGAACGAACGTGTTCGGCTCCGACGTCGCGTGGAACCTCGAGCTCCCGTCGCAGTTCGACGCGGCCGCACGATCCGTGCGCCCCGAGGACGTCACGGGATCGGTGCTCGTCTCTTCCGATCCATCCCAGCACACGAAGTGGCTCCTCGAGATCGCCGACCTCGACGTCGACGCGATCTACCTCCATCATGTCGGGAAGGAGCAGGACCGATTCCTCGAGGTGTTCGGTCGTGACGTCCTGCCGGAGGTGAACCCGTGACGACCGCCCGCACAGCTGACCAGTGGTGGAAGAACGCCGTGATCTACTGCCTCGACGTCGAGACGTTCCTGGACTGGGACGGCGACGGGATCGGCGACCTCCGCGGGCTCACCGAGCGGGTCGACTACCTTGCCGGGATCGGCGTCAGCTGCCTTTGGCTGATGCCGTTCCAACCCTCGCCCAACCGCGACGACGGCTACGACATCACCGACTACTACGGCGTCGACGAAAGGCTCGGCTCCCTCGGCGACTTCGTCGGGCTGATCCGCACCGCCAAGGACCGCGGGATGCGCGTGATCATCGACCTCGTCGTGAACCACACCTCGGACAAGCACCCGTGGTTCCGCGCCGCGCGGTCGTCGCCGAACTCGCCGTTCCGCGACTACTACGTCTGGGCGGACGAGCCGCCGGCCGAGCCGAAGAGCGAGGTCGTGTTCCCTGACGCCGAGGACACGATCTGGGCTTGGGACGAGAAGGCGGGACAGTACTACCTCCACCACTTCTATTCGCACCAGCCCGACCTGAACATCTCGAATCCGAAGGTGCGTGAGGAGATGGCCAAGATCGTCGGCTTCTGGCTCGAGCTCGGGGTGGACGGCTTCCGGGTCGACGCCGTCCCCTTCCTCCTGGAAACGGGCGGGGTCGCGGGAGACGTGAAGCTGGATCCGCACGACTTCCTGCGCGACCTGCGGGCGTTCATGGCCAGACGCCGAGGCGACGTGATGATGCTGGGCGAGGTGAACCTGCCGCACAAGGACCTCCAGCTCTTCTTCGGCGGGCCGGACGGCGACGAGGTGCAGCTGCTGTTCAACTTCATCCTGATGCAGTCGATCTACCTCGCGCTCGCGAGGCAGGATGCGCGGCCGATCGCGAAGGCGCTCCGCGACACGGTCCGCAAGACCGACGATCAGCAGTACGCGAACTTCCTCCGCAACCACGACGAGCTGACGCTCGACAAGTTGACCGACAAGCAGCGCCAGGAGGTCTTCGACGCGTTCGGCCCGGAGGAGGACATGCAGCTCTTCGGGCGCGGGCTCCGACGGCGTCTCCCCCCGATGCTCGACGGGGATGAGGCGCGGATCCGCATGGCCTACAGCCTGCTGTTCTCCCTGCCCGGCACGCCGGTCCTCTTCTACGGCGAGGAGATCGGCATGGGTGAGAACCTCGCGATCGACGGACGATTGAGCGTCCGGACGCCGATGCAGTGGTCCGACGAGAAGAACGGCGGGTTCTCGAAGGCCCCCCCGTCGCGGCTGCGCCGACCGGTGGCCGAGGGTCGGTTCGGACCGCTGGCCGTGAACGCCGCCGCGCAGCGGCGCGACCCCGACTCGATGCTGAGCTGGATGGAGCGGTTGATCAGGAGACGTCGGGAGACGCCGGAGCTCTCGTGGGGGACGTGGCAGGTGCTCGGGACCGACGTCCCCGCCGTGCTCGCGCACCGGTGCGACTGGGAGGGCCGGACGGTCGTCGCCGTCCACAACCTGGGCGCCGACCCGTGCGTCGTGCACGTGGAGCTGGGCGACGTCCCGGAGGACGCGACGCTCGACGACCTCCTCGACGAGCGCCCGGCCCTCGACGAGCTCGAGGGCGCGTCGATCGAGCTGAAGTTCGACGGGTACGGCTACCGCTGGTTCCGGATCGGCGCGCCGGACCAGATGACGCCGCCGTAGCGATCGGAACGTCGGCGGATGCCGGGCCGGAGCTGGAGGTCCCGCGAACCCGAACCGCCCAGCCGTCTGCGCGCCGCCCGGGCCACACTCCGGCGACGGACGACGCCTGCCGCCATGGCTCATCCGGCGTCAGGCTCGAGCCGATCCCCGAGGTAGAGCCACACCTCGTCGTTCGTGTCGTCCACGTCGACGCCCAACACCTCGAAGCCGACGGGGAACCGTTCGACCTGGAGCGTCGAGGCGTCGACGCGGTAGAGCGCGCCTTCGGCGTCTCCGACCCAGACGGCATCCCGGCCGACCGCCATCCCGGTCGGATCGTCGCCGACCCTCGCGGTCTGGCTCACCGACCGGTTCAGGGCGTTCATACGCGTCACGACGCCGACGATCCGGTCGAGGATCCACACGTGATCGCCTCGGGCGGCGAGCCGATCGATGTTCCCGGCGATCTCGATGGGCCGCCCCCTCACATCGAACGAGCTCGGGTCGAGCTCGATCAGCTCGGAGGCGAGGGCGTCCGACGCCCACAGGGCGTCCCTCGTGGTTGCCATCTGATCGATCGAGAATCCCGTCTCCGTCTGATCGCGAGCCCCGGTGAGCGGATCGAGGCGGACGAGCGTCCCGTCGCTCTCCGCGAACCAGATCGCGTCGCCGAGCGTGAAGCTCCACGTCACGATCCCGAGTGCAGTGGGCAGGACGACGAACGGACTCGCTTCATCCGTGGCGGGGTGCACTTTGAAGACGGTATTGCCCGACATCACCCATACCGATCCGAAGCCGGTGTCCACCGATTGAGAGTCGTCGAAGCCCACGTCGAACACCGATGAGCGGACCTCGTCGTGCAACGGGTCGACGTGGACCAGGAAAGGTTGGCGGAGCACCCAGACGCCACCTTCGCCAGCCGCCATGGGCTGGTCCGTGTACGGAAGGAACTCCTCCGTGCGACCCCCGGTGGCGCCGAGCGAGACCCTCGCCCCGAACTGACCTCGCTCACCGTCGAAGGGTGCGACGGAATCCTGGAGAGGTCCTGGCGAGGCCCGCGGCTCCTCCCCGCCCGTCGCGAGCAGGACGCCGACGACGATCAGAGCGAGCACGCCCGCCCCGACGCCCATCAGGAGGGCACGCCGACGCGACTCGGTCGGGAAGATCTCTCGGCGTCGGTCGGCGCCCTCCTCGAGGTCGAGCGGCGGCGCGGGTACGACGCCGTCGACCTCGGTCACCTTGAACAGCCGGAACTCGCCCTCGAGGCCCTTCAGCTCGCGGACGCCGTGGTCGGTGAATGCGATCCCGCCGCCCGGCACGATCTCCCTCACCGACGCGGGCACGAGCACCTCGCCGGGACCGGCTACCGACATCACGCGCGCCGCCATGTTCACGACGAGCCCGCTCGCCTTCTTGCCGACCGACTCGAGCTCGCCGAATGCGACGCCCGCCCGGATCTCGATCCCGAGCTCGCGGACCGCCTCCGTGGCCGCGACCGCGCAGCGGATCGCGTCGGCCGGCCGGTCGAACGTGGCGAAGAAGCCGTCGCCGGCCGTATCGACCTCGTGGCCACGCAACCGGGTGAGCTCCCGCCGCACGATCCGATGGTGTCGTGCGACGAGCTCGCTCCAGCGCGCATCGCCCATCTCTGCGGCGATCGCCGTCGAGCCGACGATGTCGGTGAACAAGACGGCGCCGAGCCCCGGTCCACCCCCGCGGCGTTGCATGGGCGGAGTGTAGGGGCGGCTCCCCTCTCGGTCGAGGACGGCCCCGGGCTCAGTCCCGGCGGATCACGTCGACCCAGATACTCTCGCGAGCTTCGTCGACGGCGATCGCGACGGCGGAGCCATCGACGGTCGCGAACTTCGTCTGCGTGGTCGGGGAGGGATCGATCCGTGTGACGGTCCCGTCCTCGTGGGAGACCCAGACGGCTCCGGCCCCGGTCGCGAGGGCCGTCGGATCCGCGGGCAGCGTCTCCTGTGCGGTCACGCGATCCGAGGCGATCGAGATCCGGGAGAGGAGCCCGGTCGTGAAGTCCAGCGTCCAGACGTAGCCGTCGAGCACGCCGATCGCGTCGATGTTCCCGGTGAGCGTGATCGGCGGAGCGACGGAGGCGATCGTCTCGGGATCGATCCGCCCGACGATCCCCGCCGTCTGATCGACGACCCAGATCCATCCCTCACCGACGGTGAGGAGCTGGATCCCGCCCCCGACGTCGCGTCGATCGACCTCCTGGCCGTTGCGATCCAGCTTGAGGACGAGCCCGGTGGGAGTGGCGAGCCAGAGGTTCCGGCGGTCCGCGGCGATGGTCGCGCCGCCGAGGCTGATCGGTGGAGGGATCGCGAGGACGGAGCGCGCTTCGTCGGTCGCGGGGTTCACCCGGATCAGCTGATCGGTCGTCGCCCACAGCGCGTCGAACGCCGTCACGAGCGAGACGAAGAAGGCGCCGGAACTGGCAGTGAGCGGGACGCGCTCGATCTCCCCGTCCTCGGGATCCACGTGGTGCACGGCGGTTCCGAAGTTCGGCGGCTCCTGAGCCCAGACGGCACCCTCGCCGGCCACGAGGTCGTAGGAGATCGGCGCCTCCTCCGGTCGACCCGCGTCGACGAAGTCGATCGTCTGCCGCTGCCCACCGGTCTCCGGATCGAACTCGACGAGGAACCGCGGGGCGAGCGCGGCGGCCGGAGGCCGCTCCTCCTCGCCGCCGGCCGCGAGCAGCCAGATCGCCGCGGCGGCGACCGCCGCCGCGGCGATCCCGGCGATCAGCGCGCGGGACCTGCCCCGCGCCGCCGGGGCGATCGCCCGGCGGCGCGCGGCCGCCTCCTCGTCCTCCAGCGCCGTCGCGAGCGGCGCTCCGTCGAGCCCGGTCACGAGGAACAGCCGCAGCTCGTCGTCCAGGCCCTTCAGCCGGTGCACGCCGTGATCCACGAACGCGATCCCGGCGCCGGGCACGAGGTCTCGCACGGCGGAGGGGACGAGCACCTCGCCGGGACCCCCCACGGACATCACCCGTGCCGCGGTGTTCACGACGAGCCCGCCCGGCTTGCGCCCCATCGTCTCGAGCTCGCCGAAGCTCACGCCCGCCCGGATCTCGATCCCGAGCTCACGGACCGCGTCGACGGCGGCCACGGCGCATCGGATCGCGTCCACCGGTCGCTCGAACGTGGCGAAGAACCCGTCACCGGCGGTGTCGATCTCCCGTCCGCCGAATCGGCGCAGCTCGCGACGGATCAGGCGATGATGTCGCGCGACGAGCTCGCCCCACCGGGCGTTCCCCAGGTCGGCCGCGACCGCTGTGGAGCCGACGATGTCCGTGAACAGGACGGCGCCGAGCCCGCGCGCACCTCCACGACGCTGCATCGGCCGAGCATAGGTTCGGCTCGGGTCGGGGGTCGAGACCCTACCGACCCGACCGTGGCTCCGCGGTCTCCGCCCGCAGGGCCGACCAGCCATCCCGCTCGACGAGCGCGGAGACCGCCACCCCCAGCACGAGCGACCAGAAGAACGGGCCGAGCCCGAGCACGGTCATGTCGGACAGCGCGACCGCGAACGCGACCAGCGGCCCGAGCGTCAGCGGTCCCCCGGCGATCTCCTTCAACGCGGCGATCAGCGCGCCGATCAGGGCGAGCCCGGCCATCGACAGCAGCAGCACGCTGGGAACGAGGAAGGCCAGGTCGGCCGCAGCGCTCGCGAACAGCGCGATCCCCAGCCCGGCGGCGATCGGGAGGAAGACCGAGCGGTACCGGATCGACCGCTCGCCGGCCCCCGGCCCGGCCGTCAACAGCACCGGCGGCAGCGCGAGCGAGACGGCGACGGGCCCGAAGAGCGATCCGGTCATCGTGCCCACCGCGCTGACGACGTTCACGACGCGCTCGGGCGGCGCGAAGCCCTGGCCCCGCATGAAGATCACCGACGGGATGTTCGACGGCACGGTGAGCAACGCCACGAGGACCGGCGTCGCGGTCGCGATCGCCGTCCAGGAGAACTCCGGCCGGATCAGGTCGAGGCCGGGCAGCGAGAAGGACGACGGGAACGCTCCCAGCTGTCCGGTCACGGCCGCGACGAGGAGCCCGGCGACGAACGCCGGCAGGATCGGTGGGATCCGCGGGCCGAGGAACCGCTGGCTCAGCAGGAAGGCGACCAGGGCCGCGCCCACCATCAACGGCACCTCGAGCGGCAGCTCGTTCCCGCCCTCCGACGTGCTGAGCGCCGAGAACACGTCGATGACGAACGGGAGCACCACCCCCGCGATCAGCCCCTGCACGATCGGCGACGGGATCCAGGTGGCGATCCGGTCGGTGATCCCGAGCAACGCCAACGGCAACAGGATCCCGCCCGCCACGATCGCGGCGCCGGCGAGCTCGGGGAAGCTGAGCCGGTCACCCAGGGAGACGAAGAAGATGATCGCGAAGATGTTCCCGGTGAGCAGCAGTGGCTGCCGGTAGCGGAGCGTGAGGATCAGCGCGAGGATCGTCGGCCACCCGTACAGGAGCGCGATCCACGCGGTCGCCTCGTCGGCGCCGAGGGCCAGCCCCTTCGGGCCCGCCGCGGTGAGGACGATCCCCAGGACGGCGAAGTAGACGATCACGACGGGCACGGCGGCGGAGAGCGCCGGCAGCGAGCGCCGCAGCTCTCCCGACATCGTCACGCGAGGATGTTCCCACCTCGCGGTCGGGCCCGGGCCGTGGCGTGTCTCAGAGACGCTTCACGGACAGCGTGTACCGCCCGCCCGAATACCAGCCTTGCACCTGGACGTAGAACGTACCGGTCTTGGCGACCGAGAACGTCACCTGCTCGTCGGCGTCGGGGCTCCCGGACACGGCCCGCAGCCAGGGGCACGATCCTCCGAAGAAACAGCCTGCCGTGAACTGGTGGATCTCCGTGGCACCCGGCCTCCAGACCATCAGATCCATGTCCTTGCCGGCGGGTCCGTTCAGCGTGATCCGGTACCGATTCCCCGCGAAGAGACGCTTGCGGTAGACGTCGTTGACATCTCGGGGCCAGGCCACGGACCGCTGCACGGTCCCGCTGAGGAACACCGCCCCATCGATGTTGCCATCGGTGAGCGGCGTGGCGTTCGCGGTCGAGGCCGTCAGCGCCTTCAGCGCGTTCACGCGACCCTGGGTCCGCGTGAACAGGCCCGAGATCGGCGTGGTCGGCATCCCCGTCTGGTTGGCGTGTGACGACAGCATCTTCAGGCTGGAGGGTCGATCGACGGACCGCATCACCGCGTTCTTGATCTGGAACGGCGTGTAGCCGGGGTGCGCGTGCTTCACCATGCCCGCGATCCCGGCGACGACCGGCGCGGCCATCGAGGTGCCGTCGAAGACCGCGTACCCGGGCGTCCCGGCCCCGCCGGGCAGATCAGCGGCGATCGTGCTCATGATGTCCACCCCGGGCGCCGCGACGTCGACGGAGTCGCGTCCCCAGCTCGTGAAGGCGCATCGCCAACGCGGAACCGTCGATAGATCGCATTCGGTCACGAGCGCGTACTCGTCCTCGTGGTTCGACGCGGCGACGGACAGGATCGTCCGGAGCGTGTAGCTCGCCGGGTAGGCCGGTGCGAACCCGTCCTCCGGGAAGAACGCGACGTCGTTGTCGGCGCTGAAGTTCGCGGCCGCGACGACCGTCAGCACCCCGGCATGGCCCGCGTCCTCGATCGCCGCCCGCTCGGCGGCGGACCAGACGGGGCTCGCGAAGCTCATGTTGATCACGTCGGCGTGCTCCGCCACGGCGTACTCGATCGCCTCGATCTCCTGTCCGAGGGAGAGATCGAAGCGGAGGCCCATGATCCGGCAGGAGCCGCACACCCCGGCGATCCCCTTCGCGTTGCCGCGCGTCGCCGCGACGATCCCGGCGACGTGGGTGCCGTGGGAGGCGTTCAGGTTGTTCGGAGGCGACGGGTTCCTGTCGTCTCGAAGGAAGTCCCACCCGTACACGTCGTCGATCTTGCCGTTGCCGTCGTTGTCGAGCCCGTCGTTCACGACCTCGTCCGGGTTGTTCCACATCGCATCGACGAGGTCCGGATGATCGATGTCGACGCCGCTGTCGAGCACCGCGACCACGACGTCGGCCGCCCCAGACTCCGTGTTCCATGCGGTGTTCGCGTCCACGTCGCGATCGCTCAGTCCTCGGGCACGATCCTTCGGCACGAACCCGGACTCCGTGATCAGGTGGTTCTGACCCGTGTTCCGCAGGGCCCACTGCTCCGCGAGGAACATCGGGTCGTTCGGGATCTCGGTGGGGACCGCGAGCCGGTCGGGCTCGGCCGCCACGACCGACGGATCCGCACGGTAGCGACGGAGCGCGGCGCTCGTCGGGAGGCCAGGCGGGACGTCGACCACGTCGACGCGGAGGGGGCCACGGGGAGCGGTCGGTCGCCCGCCCACCTCCGCGTGCACCGCCCGCCGCTCGGCGCCCGAGGTCTCAGGAGCGAACGTCACGATCACACGCCCCGGCTTCACCCGGACCGCTGGACCCTGCCAGGGGAGCTTCGGGCGCGGGGCCGCGGATGCCGTGGGCGCGGCCACCGCCATCGCCATGAGCACGGCCGCGATCACGGCGCAGGACGTCAGGATCCGAGAACGGGTTCGCATGGGGCTCGAAGGGTAGCACTCGAGAGAAACAGGGCAGGTCAGCCCACGACCCTTCTACGCTGATCGGCGATGGACGGTTCACACGCGACCTCGACGGATCGAGCGGCCGCGTGGGTCGGCGCGGCCGATCGGATCGCGGTGCTGACCGGCGCCGGCATCAGCACGGAGTCGGGCATCCCGGACTTCCGTGGACCGAACGGCCTGTGGACGACCAGGCCCGAGTCGATGCGCCTGATGAACATCGAGGACTACCTGCGCGATCCGTCGGTCCGCGCCGACGCGTGGAAGGAGCGGATGCGTCATCCCGCGTGGGAGGCGCGGCCGAACGACGGCCACCGGGCGCTGGTCTCGCTGGAGCGCCGCGGAGCGCTCCTCGCCCTGATGACCCAGAACGTCGACGGGCTCCATCAGGCGGCCGGCTCGTCGCACGTCCTGGAGCTGCACGGGACGATGCATCGGGCGAAGTGCCTCTCGTGCGACCGGCGGACACCGATGCGGGAGCAGCTCGATCGCGTACGGGCCGGCGATCCGGATCCGGCGTGCACCGCGTGCGGCGGGATCCAGAAGTCGGCCACGGTCGCGTTCGGCGAGCAGCTCGATCCGGACGTCCTCGAGGCCGCGTTCGCGGCCTCGAGGACGTCCGACCTATTCCTCGCGATCGGGACGTCGCTCGTGGTCCAGCCGGCGGCGCTCCTCGCGCTCGAGGCGCACCGCCACGGCGCGCGACTCGTGATCGTGAACCAGGGAGAGACGCCGTTCGACCAGGTCGCGGACGCGATGATCCGCGAACCGATCGGCGAGGTGCTGCCGCTGATCGTCGGCGACGGCGAGCCCGGTCAAGCAGTGGTGTCGTCGTCGAGCCCGTAGAGCCGGCGGCCCGCCGCCGACATCCGAGCCGCTTCTCCGGCTGGGATCGACGAAGCCGGGCCGTTCGGCGCGCGCTGGCGGCGGCGGCGGCCACGTCGCCCACGCTCCTCCGGCTCGGGCGCCGGTGGTCTGGGCACCGACGGGTGCCGCGCGTACGCCGGCCTCGCGAGATGGAACTCGGATCGATCCACGCCGACGACGTGCTCCTGCGCGGTCGCATCCACCGGGCCCGAGGGCGTGCGAGACGCGCTCGGATCGTCCGACACCGGTGAGTGCGGCGTCGTGCCGAGACGCGACGCCTCGAGCCATCGCTCCTCGAGCTCGCGGCGCGCGAACTCCGCCGCGAACCGCTCGGCGCCCCACTCGGCGGCGCGCTGCTGCGCGTAGCGCAGCAGCGCGATCTCGCTGAGCTCGTCCTCGGTCTGCACGGGGTAGATATCGGCTCCGAGCTCCCCGGACCCTCAGTCGGCCGAACGGGGGGTTCCGAGCCGCTCTCGCACCCGAGCGGCCCCGACCACGTTGCCCTTGCGCTCGAAGCGATCCAGCGCCTCCTCGTAGGCGGCGCGAGCGTCGTCCCGACGACCCGCCGCAGCCAGCACGAGTCCTCTGACCTCGAATGCCTGGCCCTGCCAGTCGAGGTAGTCGGTCCCGCCGGCGATCGCCAGCGCCTCGTCGACCAGCCGCATCGCTTCCTCGAACTCCCCGCGGTGGGCGAGGACGCGCGCCTGCGCCGTCCTCCACTCCGACTGCGACGCGAAATCGTCCTCCGCGGAGAGCTCGCGGCTCCGCCGCGCGAACGTCTCCGCTTCGTCGAACCTGCCCTGATCGTTGAGCACGTTGGCGAGCACCGCACACACCGTCGAGTTGAAACCCGTCTCGCCGATCGACGAGTACGCCTCGTACATCCCACGGAAGACACGCTCGGCCTCCTCCAAGCGTCCCTCGAGGCGCAGCGTCTCCCCCACGACCTGGTTCGTCGTCACCCTCATCATCGGAACGCCGAGCTCGTCGTAGATCGCTTCGGCCTCGTCGAAGGATGCGCGTGCCTCGTCGAAGCGTCCGGCGAGGCCGAGCACGCCGCCGCGCACCCGGAGGTCGTGTGCCCTCGCGCTGAGGCCTTCCCCCCGGAGATCCGCGCCGCGGTCGAGCATGTCGAGCGCCTCCTGGACCGGGATCGCTCCGAAGTACGAATTCGCGACGAGCTGGGCGGCGATCTCGGTGCGGACGCGTCTCCGCATCCCCGGCGCGCGGTCGGCGAGCTGTTCGAGCAACCGGATCGCGGCCGCGGTCTGCCCCAGGAAGAAGAGCTCCTGCGTGAGTGCGAGGACGGCTCGGTCGCGGACGTCGGCATCGCCGAGCCGCTCGGCCTCGACGAGCAACCGCTCCGTTTCGTCACGGGCCTGCGCCATCGTCTGCGTCGGATCGGACGAGGCGGCCGTGAAGTTCCGAACGATCTCGGCTCGGATCCGGAACGCGGCGTCTCCTGCGGCATCCGCGGCTTCGACCGCCTGAACGGCGATGTCGTGCGCCTCCGTGAACTCGCCGAGCTCGGGCAGCAGTTCCGCGAGCGCGACCAAGGCATGGACGCGGTCCGAGCCGTGCGCGAGCTCCACGCACCGGTCGAGGAGCGCCCTCGCCGAGGCTAGATCTCCTCGTTCGTCCGCGCGGAACGCGGACGCGAGGAGGTGCTCGACCGCCCGATCGCCCAGCGCACGCGCTCGGTCGTCGACCGCACCGAGCTCCGCGCGGTACCGATACGCCTGCTCGAGGTGGTGGGCGAGGATCTCCTCGTATTCGGCCATCCGGTCGCGAGCCGCCTCGGTGAGCCAGTCGGCGAAGCGCTCGTGCAGCTCGGCCCGCTGCTCCTTCGGCATCGCCTGGTACGCGGCGTCACGGATCAGGAGGTGGCGGAAGCGGAACGCGTCCTCGCCGGCGAACTCGGGACGATCTGGCCGGATCAGCTCCTTCCTCGCCAGCGTGAGGAGCCTGGTCCGGACGCTGGCCCGGACGGCGTCCGCGCTGAGGCTGGTGACGGCGCCCGCGTGGAACACCTTGCCCTCGACGGCACCCCGCTCGATCACGGCTCGCTCGTCCGCGTCCAGCCGGTCGAGCCGAGCCGCGAGGAGGAGATGGATCGTCGGAGGGATCGTCACGTCGGCCAGATCCTCTGCCGAGTGCCATATCCCTTCCTCGAAGCGCAGGAGACCGTCGTCGATCAGCATCGCGAGCATCTCTTCGACGAACAGCGGGTTGCCCTCGGCCGCCTCCAGGATCCGATCGCGCGCGACCACCGGGATATCGGCCCGCCCGAGGAGATTGTCGACCAGCTGGGACGCGTCGTCGCCCGAGAGCGGCTCGAGCAGGATCGAGGTCGAGTTCATCTTGCCGCCGCCCCAACCCGGCCGGACCTCGAGCAGCTCGGGGCGCGCGATGCACAGGAGCAGGATCGCGGCGTCGCGCGTCCAGTCCGCGAGATGTTCGATCAGATCGAGGAACGTCGGCTCCGCCCAGTGGATGTCGTCGAAGACCACGACGACGGGTCGCTCGCGCGCGAGGTGCTCGAGGAGCTTCCGCACGGCCCAGAACGAGTCCTCGGTCGTGCCCGGCTCCCCCCACCCGAAGAGCCCGGCGACCAACGAGGCGATCCGGTCGGCGTCGGACGCGTCCTCGACGAGCGCCTCGAGCTTGCCTCGAGCCACCTCCGCCGGGTCGTCCTGCACGATGCCGGCAGCCTGGTGAACCACCTCGTCCAGCGGGAAGAAGGTGATGCCTTCTCCGTACGACAGACACCGTCCTCGGAGGACCGTGGCCCGGGCGGCCGCCGTCGACAGGAACTCGGCGACGAGTCGCGACTTGCCGACGCCGGCGGGGCCCATGAGGGTGAACAGGTGCGAGGTCCGCTCGCCGATCGCTCGCTCGAGCGCGTGCTCGAGCAGCGAGAGCTCCTTCTCGCGGCCCACCATCGGTGAGTCGAGGTGTCGCTCGTGCCCGGCGACGTCCGCCGTCACCGAGAGGAGCCGGAAGGCCGGGACCCGCTCCTCCTTCCCCTTCAGGGCGAGTGCGTCGACCGGCTCGACGTCGACCGCGTCCCGCGCGAGGCCGTAGGTGGGCTCGCCGATCAGGATCTCGCCGGGAGCCGCGGCCTGCTCGAGGCGGGCCGCGACGTTCACCGGGTCGCCGGTGACCAGCCGCTGCCCGGCGGCGGGGTCGCCGGCGACGACCTCGCCGGTGTTCACGCCGATCCGCGCCGCCAGGCCCTCGCCGTGCTCTCGTTCGAGGTCTTGGTTCAAGGTCTCCAAGGCGGCCCGCATCTCGGCGGCCGCGCGGACCGCGCGGAGCGCGTCGTCCTCGTGGAGCCGCGGGATCCCGAACACGGCCATCACGGCGTCGCCGATGAACTTCTCGACGGTGCCGCCATGGCGCTCGATCACGGCCGCCATCTCGTCGAAGTACCGGCCCATCACGCGCCGGAGCGCCTCGGGGTCGAGCCGCCCCCCCAGGTCGGTCGATCCGGTCACGTCCGCGAAGACGATCGTGACGACCTTCCGGACCTCGGCCGCCGGGACATCGGCGTCCCCCAGCGGCGTCGCGCAGCGCTGGCAGAACCGAGCGCGGTCCGCGTTCTCCTCACCGCAGCTCGGGCACGTCTTCACGCCCGGAGCATAGAAGCCCGTCGCACGATGACGGACCACGTGCGTCGATAGCCCTTCGGCTGGGGTTCCTGGTCACCCGGTCACGGGCCCGGACCCCCCGGTCGGCCCACAGTCGCTGTGGTGCCGCGGACAGCGGCGTTTTCACTCGTCCGCGTGATACCGCCCGGTCTTCCGGCCGGGCAGAGTGGCCGAACGTCCACGGCCGGATGCCGGCCGGTGACCGGGGAGGACACGGATGACCCACAGCGTGGCGAAGGGACCGGTGCTCGCCCACGCCCCCGGCCGGGCCGTCGTCGCGGTCCTCGCCCTGTGTCTCGCGGTCGG
>DASUPO010000007.1:0-2321 GCA_036281075.1 Actinomycetota bacterium
GGTGAGTCGTCGATCGCGCTGCCGAAGCCGAAACAGGGAAGGGGGAGAAGTGGTCATCGCCGCACCGAAGAGTCCGGCCCATCCTGCACTGCTCGAGCTCGGGGAAGAGCGTTCCCGAAGCGTTCAGAACCGCGTCGCCGATGCCATCACGAGGTTCGCCGGATCGATGTGGTTCGCCTATCTCCACATCGCCTGGTTCGCGTTCTGGATCGTCGTGGGCGTCGAGGCGTACCCGTACGGATTGCTCACGATGATCGTGTCGCTCGAGGCGATCTTCCTTTCGACGTTCGTGATGATCAGCCAGAACCGTCAGGACGACGCCCGCAGACACCTGGCCGACCAGGAATGGCGGATGGTTCAGTCCGAGGAACAACAGAACGTCGCGCTGATCGCGCTCTCCAACCAGATCCTGGATCTCACGAAACGGATCCACGAACTGACGCTGGCGCACGCGCGCGCCGTCGGCGGTCCGCCTGCCGCTACGGAGTGAGACGTGGCTATCCCGTGCCGAGGCCTTCCGCATCGCGGTCGGGCGAACGATCGATCTCGCTGGTCGCCTTCACCTCGTGGCGAGCCGTGATGTCCCGCAACGGGACGCGGAGCAGTTCGCCGTCGGCGAGCACCATGTAGGTCTCCGCCTCCTCATCGAGATAGGCGACGGTCCCGGTCACGTTCCGAACGTACCCCCCGCGCGATGCGAGCTCGAAGGAGATCGTCCCCTTCGGGCCGGGCGGCCGCCCGAGGGCCGGTCGGTAGAGATCGCCGAGCGGCTCGGGTCTCTCGGCGTGGGCGTCGGCCGGCTCGGGCTCTGCGAGCTCGAGAGGAGACCGATCGAACGTGCGGACCGGATCGTCCAGGATCGTCATGGTGCCCTCACTCTCTCCCGGAGAAGACGGGGCCCACCTCGGTGAGCCCCCGTCCTCCGAGCGGCCGCGCTGATGCGGGCGCGACCGCGGCCGTACTGATCGGTCAGACCTTCGCAGGCGTGCCTTCGAAGAACGCCAGGTCCCCGATCTGGGTCGTCTTCAGGGCGACCTTGTTCTCGGCGTGCTCGCGGACCCAGCGCTCGGCCACCGGGACCGATGCGTCGGCATCCTTGCGGGTCTCCCAGAGGCTCACCGACACGAGCTTGCGATCGCCGAGGTCGGCGACGCCGTACCGGATGAAGCCGGGCTGCTCCTGGTAGGTGCGCATGCTCTCTCGGGCGATGCGGGAGATCTCCTCGAACGTGCCTTCCTTGATGTCGTACGTTGCGATGCGAACGTGCTGCATATGTGAACTCCTTCGATCGTCGTTTGGGACCCGTCACCGACCGGAGACAGCTCGACCAGCTCGAGAGCGGGATCCGCTCAGGGCATCAAGCTCGCTGGAACCGGCGAATAGTACGGGATCTGCGATGCGATCTCCGAAGCTCCTGCTTCTCCCCTCCGATGGATGGGGATCGCGTCTCCTCGAGTGTACGTCTTCGCGGCGACGTCACGACGGGCGCGCCGTTCGCCGCGCGCGGGGAAGGATCAGGCGCGGGCCGACACGCCCCGCGTTCGCGGTGGCCGTCGTGATTTGACGGGCTTCCCCGGAACACCCACCCTTGCCGCGATGCGATGGGACCGGGTGCTCGTCGGAACGATCCTCGTGGCGATCGGCGTGCTCTTCCTCCTGGACCGCGCAGATGTGCTCGACGCCGGTCAGGTGATCGGCGACTGGTGGCCCGCCGCCATCGTCGGGTTCGGGCTGGTGAGCCTGGCCGAGCGGCCCGTCTCGCTCCTGGGACCAGCGCTGCTGATCTCCGTCGGCATCCTATTGCTCCTGTTCACGCTCGACGTCCTCGAGACGTCGGCCTGGAACGTGATCTGGCCAGTGGCGTTGATCGTGTTCGGGGTGACCGTCCTTGTCCGCACCCGCCGGCGGGGTGATCAGCTGATCGTCTCCGAGGGGCACGACAAGGACCTGGTCCGCACGACCGCATTCCTCAGCGGCTCGGAGCTGGCAACGCAGTCGAGCTCGTTCCGCGGGGCCGTACTCACGGCGATCCTCGGCGGCGCCGAGCTTGACATGCGCCATGCCACGCCCGCCGAGGGGGGAGCCGAGATCGATGCCACCGCGATCCTGGGTGGCGTGGATCTGATCGTCCCTCGCGAATGGCGAGTGACGGTGCGCGGTACGCCGATCCTGGGCGGCGTCAGCAACCGGGCGGCGGGGTCGGCCCTGCCCGACAACGCGCCGCAACTGCGGGTCGACGCCCTCGCCATCTTGGGCGGCGTCGAGATCAAGCACGACAAGTAGCGCATCGAGGCTCAGCGCAGCTTTCGGAAGAACTCCCG
>DASUPO010000008.1:0-15307 GCA_036281075.1 Actinomycetota bacterium
GCCCTGTCCGGCGGGCAGCGCAAGCTCGCCGCGTTCGCAGCCTGCCTGATCCGGGATCCCGACCTGCTCCTTCTCGACGAGCCCGAGACGCACCTCGATTCCGACAGGCGGGAGCTGCTCGAGGAGGTGGTCGCTGAGTTCCCCGGTGCCGTCGTCAGTGTCTCCCACGACCGCTACCTCCTCGACGACATGGTGAACCAGATCGCCGAGCTCGATCGCGGTGGGGTCACGATGTGGCCGGGCACCTACTCGGCCTACGCCGTCGCGAAGGAGCTCGCGCTCCAGCGTCAGCAGCGGGTCTGGGTGACGCAGCAGAAGGAGATCGCGCGGCTCGAGGCCGCGATCGCCCGGTTCGAGCTCTGGGCGTCCTGGGTGCCGAACGAGCGACACATCAGGCAAGCGAGGAACAAGCAGCGCCAGATCGACACGATGGACAAGGTCGAGCGGCCGGTGTTCGAGCGCCGGAAGATGGCGCTCGAGCTCCGGCCGTCCGAGCGCGGCGGTCAGCGGATCCTGCGCGTCCGGGACGTGACGATGGCCTTCGACGACGACCCGGTGCTCCTCGACGTGTCGTTCGACGTGTACCGGCGCGAGCGGCTCGGGATCGTGGGCCCGAACGGCGCGGGGAAGACCGTCCTCGGTCGGATCCTCGCCGGCGAGCTCGAGGCCACGTCGGGCGAGCGCTGGATCGGTCCCTCGGTCCGGATCGGCTACCTCGAGCAGGGGTTCAGCGACCAGGACCCGATGCTCACGCCCGTGGAGACGGTCCGGAAGGCGAAGGCGATGTACGAGGGCGAGGCGGTCGCGCTCCTCGCGAAGTTCCTGTTCCGGTACGACCAGATGCGGACGCCGATGGGTTCGATGTCTGGCGGCGAACGCACGCGTCTGGAGCTGTGCCTCCTGATGCTCTCCGGTGCGAACTGCCTGATCCTCGACGAGCCGACGAACCACCTCGACATCGAGTCGATGGAGGTGCTCGAAGGCGCCGTGGAATCGTTCGACGGAACGGCGATCCTGATCTCTCACGACCGGTACCTGCTGGACCGGCTGTGCGACCGGATCCTCGAGGCCCGGGACGGCGGGGTGCGCAGCTTCGACGGCGGCTACGACGACTGGATCGCAGCGAAGGCGGCGGTGTGAGCCGCTCGACGGCCGGGGACTCGCTCGAACGGATCCGCGAGGAGGTCGTCGTCTGCCGGCTGTGCCCGCGTCTCGTCGCGTGGCGGGAGCAGATCGCGCGCGACAAGGTCGCGCGCTTCGTGGACTGGGAGTACTGGGGTCGGCCCGTCCCCGGATCCGGCGATCCGCGGGCGCGGGTCCTGATCCTGGGACTCGCGCCCGCGGCCCACGGCGGCAACCGGACCGGCCGGATCTTCACCGGCGACCGCAGCGGCGACTTCCTGTTCGCCTCGCTCCATCGGACCGGCTACGCGAACCAGGCCACGTCGGTCTCGATCGACGACGGATTGAAGCTCCGAGATGCGTACGTGGCCGCCGTGAACCGCTGCGCCCCGCCGGCCAACAAGCCGACGCCCGACGAGCGCGCCAACTGCCTCCCGTACCTCGTCCGGGAGGTCCGGCTCCTCGGTCGGCTGAAGGTGATCGTGCTCCTCGGGCAGTTCGCGTGGGACGGGGCGTTGCTCGCCCTCCGCGAGATCGGGCACACCGTCCGACCGAAGCCGAGGTTCGGTCACGGAGCCGAGGCGATCGTGGGCCCGTACGTGCTTCTCGGCTGCTTCCACCCCAGCCAGCAGAACACGTTCACCGGCAGGCTCACGCCGGACATGATGGACGCGGTGTTCGAGCGGGCTCGGGACCTCGCGTCAGGCTAGCTCTCGTCGTCCGTGTCGTGCCCGGTGAACCGTCGATGCAGCGCGCTGAGCACGGGTGCCCGGTCGAACTCGAGGATCAGCAGGGCGAGACAGGTAGCCAGGACGGCCGTCAGGTAGAGCCCGACTCCCGTCAGCACGCCGATCGCGGCCACGCCGAGGATCGAGGCCGCCGTCGTGAGGCCGCGGGCCTGCTCGCCCTGCTCTTCTCGCCAGATGATCCCGATGCCCAGGAAACCGATGCCGGTCGCGACGCCGGCGACCGCCTGCCCGGCCGTCGCCGGGAACATCGTGAAGGCCACGCCGGCGAAGCCTGAGGCGGCGAGCGCCACCATCGCGAACGTTCGCTCCCCGGCGCTCTTCCCGCGCGACTCGCGCTCGAGCCCGACGAGGAACCCGAACAGGGCCGCGAGCGCCATCCGACCGGCGAGCGTGAGCTCCAGCGTGAATCGGCCTTCTTCGAAGATGCCCACGGGGGAAGCCTAATCCGCCCGAGGAGCGGGCCCTCCGTCGGCGTTTGAGTCCGCGACCCGTCCGGGCTAGGGTCCGTGGGACCCGCGACGGAGGGAGGGACCGATGCGGATCGCTCGGACGCTCGTCGTGATCGTGTCCACGATGGTGTGCGGAGTGCTCGTGGGGCTCACACCCGCCGCCGCGCCGCCGGCGTGCACGGAGACCGGCACGGCGGGAGCGGACGTCTTGAACGGCACGGCCGGGAACGACGTGCTCTGCGGCCGCGGAGGAGCCGACCAGCTCCGCGGGCTCGGTGGCAACGACATCCTGCGGGGCGGCCACGGCGAGGACTTCCTCGGCGGCGGGATCGGCAACGACGTCCTGCTCGGCGGACGAGGACCCGACACGATGATCGGCGGCCGCGGGCACGATGTGGCTCGCGGAGGTCGGGGCGTCGATGACGGGGTCGGGGGCCCGGGGAACGACCGCCTCTTCGGTGGACCCGCCGGAGACTCCACGCTGTTCGGGGGAGCGAACGGCGCGGACCGTGTCGACGGGGGCACCGGGAACGACGCGTGCTTGGCGACGTTCGACGGCAGCGGCAACGACCTCGTGGTCGGCGGTCTCGGAACGGACCACTACTTCGCCGACGCGGGCGACGAGGTCGTGAACGCCGAGGTCGCGGGCAACTGCTTCGCTGAATAGCCGGAAACGGGGTTCGCGGCGGCGGCGGAGGCGGGCCTCGTCGGCGCGGTGGCTAGCCCGCCTGCCTAGTCGGCCGCCGCCCGTATGCTCGATCCATGGGCCGGCACGGGTTCTTCCACGTCTCGCCGATCGACGAGGATCGTCGGCCGGTGGACCGGGCCACCGTCCGGCGCGTGATCGGCACGTTCCGGCCCTACAAGGGCAAGGTCGGGCTCGTCGGCCTGATGATCGCGGTCTCGTCCGGACTCGGCGTGATCAACCCGCTGATGATCGTGCTCGTGTTCGACAAGGCGCTGTTCGGTCCGAACGGCAACTGCGACGGCGTGCCCTGCCCGAACCTCCCGCTGCTGTACGTGTACGTCGGCATCATGATCGCGGTGCCGATCGTCACCAGCATCATCGGGATCGGCCAAACCTACCTCACCAACGTCGTCGGCCTCCGGGTGATGCAGGACCTTCGGAACCGGCTGTACCAGCACCTCCAGGCGATGCAGCTGCGGTTCTTCACCACGACGCGGACCGGCGAGATCCAGTCGCGGCTCGCCAACGACGTCGGCGGCGTGCAGTCAGTGGTCACCGACACCGCGTCGACGGTGCTGTCCAACGTCGTCACGATCGTCAGCACGATCATCGCGATGGTGGTGATCTCGGTGCCGCTCACGATCCTGTCGCTGTTGCTGATGCCCTTCTTCCTCTGGCTCACGGTCCGGGTCGGGAAGGCGCGCCGAGAGGTCGCGACCAACACGCAGCGGACGCTGGCCGACATGTCGGCGATCACCGAGGAGACCCTCAGCGTGAGCGGGATCCTGCTGTCGAAGTCCTTCGGTCGGCAACGGTTCGAGGTCGGCAGGTATCGCGACGAGAACGTCCGCCTGACCGGGTTCCTCCTCCGCCAGACGATGATCGGTCGGTCGTTTTTCGCGCTCGTCGGGACGTTCTTCTCGATCACGCCCGCGCTCGTGTACCTGGTCGCCGGCTGGGTGAACTCGTCCGAGGGCGCGACCGTGATCGCCTCGGGGATGCTGGTCGGGTTCACGACGCTCCAGTCGCGCCTGTTCTTCCCGATCGGCTCGATGCTGCAGGTCTCGACCGAGGTGCAGTCCTCGCTCGCGCTGTTCGACCGGATCTTCGAGTACCTCGATCTCCCGCACGAGATCACCGACGCGCCCGACGCCGTCGCCATGGACGTGCGAGGGCACGTGCGGCTGCGCGACGTGTGGTTCCACTACGAGGGAGCGCCCGACGATGTGCCCGTCTCCCCGACGCCGGTCGCGGACCACGAACCGATCCCACGCGAATGGACGCTGGAAGGTGTCGATCTCGAGATCCAGCCGGGACAGCTCGCCGCGCTCGTCGGGCCGTCCGGCGCCGGGAAGACCACGGTCACGTACCTGGTGCCGCGGCTCTACGACGTCCAGGAGGGCGCGGTCGAGATCGACGGGGTCGACGTCCGGAAGATCAAGCTCGAGTCCCTGGGCGAGGCGATCGGCGTGGTCACGCAGGAGACGTACCTGTTCCACGACACGGTCCGACGGAACCTCCTGTACGGGAAGCCGGAGGCGAGCGAGGAGGAGCTGCACGCGGCCGCGCGCGCGGCCAACATCCACGACCGGATCGTCGAGCTGCCCGAGGGATACGACACCGTGGTCGGCGAGCGCGGCTACAAGCTCTCGGGCGGGGAGAAGCAACGACTGGCGATCGCCCGCGTGGTCCTGAAGGATCCGCGGATCCTGATCCTGGACGAGGCCACGTCCTCGCTCGACACCACCTCGGAGCGCCTGGTGCAGTCGGCGCTCGTGCCGCTGATGCAGGGCAGGACGACGATCGCGATCGCGCACCGGCTCTCCACGATCCTGTCGGCCGACGTGATCTTCGTCCTCGATCGGGGTCGGATCGTCGAGCGGGGGACGCACGACGAGCTGATCGAACGCGGAGGTCTCTACGCGCGCCTCTACGAACAGCAGTTCCGCGGCGGCCTGATCCAGGCGGAGTACGAGGACGGCGTAGTGCTCGCCTCGGGGGAGATCGTCCGGACCGAGAGCTGACCGGGCGTCCCTAGTACCCGCCGCCGCCTCCGCCCGGGCACGACACGAACAGCGCCGGCAGGAGCAGCAGCGCCAGCCAGACCCAGGCCGGGAGGAACGCGATCGTTCGATGTCTCACGGAAGGGTGGTTCCCGCGGGGCGACCCGTCGGAAACCTCAGGCTCTCAGGCCAGCCGTTTCCGGTAGCCGAGCAGGACGAAGCCGTCGGGGAACACGGTGTCCTCGGTCCGCTCGTAGCCGAGGCGCTCGTACATCCGGCGGGCCGCCTCCATCCGCCGAGTCGTGTTCAGCGTCACGTGTGTCTTGCCGGCCGCGCGGGCCCGCTCCTCCGAGGCCGCCATCAGCGCTCGGGCGACACCACGGGCCCGCGCGGCCGGATCGACGCCCAGCATCCGGATGTGCGCCTCGCCCGGCTCGAGCGGCCGGTGCTCCTCGTCGTCCTCGTCGCGGACGCGCCCCTCGAGCTCGAGCGTGAGGGATCCGAGCACGCGACCGTCCTCGACGGCGACGAGGATCGTGGTGCGGTCCGCGCGCTCCGCGACGTCCGCGATCCTGCGGAGGTACCGCTCCCAATCGACGTCGCCGGGGCGGATGAATTCCCGGTAGGCCTCCGCCGTGACGCGGCCCGCCTCCCGGAACTCCTGCTCCGTGGCCTCCCGCACGTCCATCGGGCCAGGCTAGCGACGGGCACCCGGTGCGACCGTCAGCTTGATTGACTTCTCGGCGCCGAGCGAGAGGATGGACGCATGGCGGAACCGCAGCTCGCCCGCCTCCTCCTCGCCGCGCATCGGACCCTCGCGGCCGATCTCGTCGTGGAGCTCGAGGAGCGCGGATGGCCGGACCTCCGTGCCTCCCAGGCCGCCCTCCTGCTGAACGTGGACCGCCGCTTCGGGACCCGCCTCACCGAGCTCGCGCGCCGGGCGGGGGTGACGAAGCAGGCGATGATGGTCGTCGTCGACGAGCTCGAGGTCCGAGGGCTCGTTCGCCGGACGCCGGACCCCGAGGACGGGCGCGCCAAGGTCGTCCGGCTGACGGCCCGTGGGCGCACGCTCGCCGCGGAGTGCCGCCGCGCCGTGGCTGCGGTTGAGACGAGGGCGAGGCGCACGCTCGGCGGGCGACGCTACGAATCGCTCCGCGAGACGCTCGACCTCCTGCTCGAGGCGGAGGAGGAGGAGGACGTCGGCTGAGCGCGCTCAGCGCCGGAGCACCGGGCGGTCCACGCGGAACCGCTCGAGCGGGATGCTCGGGGTCTCCCCGGTCGCCAGGTCGGCCAGCACCTCGCCGATCAGCGGCGCGAACTTGAAGCCGTGGCCGCTGCACGGCGACGCGACCACGACCGGGCCCGCGCGGTCGATCACGAAGTCCTCGTCCGGCGCGACCGTGTAGAGGCAGGTCTCCGTCCTCGTCGGGGTGGGTGCCGGATGGATCCGCCTGCCCACCCAGTCGACGACGAGTGCCTCCCGTTCCGCGTCCGGACCCGGTGGGGTGTCCGGATCGACCGGGGGGCCCGACAGGTGCGCCCCGGCCTTGATCTCGCCGGGCACGAACGCGTTCGGCACGATGTACGGGGGCTGATCCGGGGCGGCGTCCCAGTCGATCACGGTCGGGATGGCGCCGACCGCGTCCTCGGTCGTGAGGTACGTCGACTGTTCGAGCGTGGGCCGCAGCGGGAGGTCGATCCCGACGTCGCCCAGGAGCGAGGCGGCCCAGGCGCCGGCGGCGACGATCGCCGTCGGCGCCCGGAGCACGTCGCCGCCGGAGGTGACGATCTCCACGCCGGCGACATCGGGACGCACCCGCTCGGTCCCGGTGTCCTCGCGCAGCTCGGCGCCGTCTGCGCGCGCCGATCGCGCCTGCGCCGCGATCGTCGCGTCCGCGCGCAGGATCGCGCCTTCCGGTTGATAGAGGAAGCGCGACTGCCCCTCGACGCGAAGGGCCGGCCAACGTTCGGCGATCTCAGTGGCTGTAGGCCGCTCGAAGGACTCCCCGGCCGCCTCGAGCGCAGCCACGGAACCGTCGGTGGCGGCGCCGAGGTCGAGCCCGCCGACGACCCGAAGCAGCTCCATCCCGGCGTCCGATTCGAGCCGCCGCCACTCCTCGAGGGCACGCCGCGCCATCCGGACGTAGACGGGGTCGTGGTAGGTCAGGCGGAAGTTCCGCGTCGGGCCACCGGAGCTCCCCTGCGCGTGCCCGATCGTCCGGCGTTCCAGCAGGATCACGTCGCGGCCGCGCGAGGCGAGCGCTCGCGCCGCCGCCGTGCCCATCACCCCCCCGCCCACGATCACGACGTCGGCCCGCTCCACGACGGCGGAGCGTACCGGCTACCGGGGTGTTGGCATCCGGTCTCGGCGAAGGTGAGACTCGGACCGTGACCGAGCCCGGCGTGACCGCGCCGATAACCCCGGAACCGCCCATGACCCCCGGACCCCTCGAACCGGACCCGGACGGCTGGCGCCGCCGCTGGCCGCCGATGGGCTATTGGATCCGCGTCGTCCTCACGATCGCGGGCGTCTCCGTGGTCCTGTTCGTCCTGTGGTCGGTGATCAACATCGTGGTCCTGATCCTGATGGCGGCGGTGCTCGCGATCGGTCTGGACCCGGCCGTCCGCTTCTTCGTGCGACGAGGCGAGAACCGAGGTCGTGCCGTCGCCTTGATCTCCCTGTCGGTGATCGGGCTCGTGATCCTGTTCGCGTGGCTCGTAATCCCGCGCCTCGTGACGCAGGTCGGGGAGCTGGCGGACGACATCCCCCAGTACATCGAGCGGCTCTCGGCGCGCGAGGACGCGATCGGTCGGTACGTCCGGGAGAACGACGTCTCCGAGCGGATGGAGGACTTCGTGGCGGACCTGCCGGAGACGATCACAGGCTCGTTCGGCACGATCGTCGGCGTCGCCGGCCGGGTGGGCAGCGCGATCTTCAACATCCTGACGGTGGCGATCCTGACGATCTACTTCCTGGTGTCCCTGCCCCGGATGCGTCGGACCGCGGCGGTCGTGTTCGCGCCGGGGACCCGCGACCGGGCGGAAGCCGTGATCGAGAAGGCGATCGACCGGATCGGCGGATACGTCGCCGGCATCCTCGTCACCGCGTCGATCGCCGGGGTCTCGGCCCTCGTGTTCTTCTCGATCCTCGGCGTCATCGGCCTGGGCATCCCGTTCGCGTTCCCGCTCGCCGTGTTCGCCGCGCTCGCGGGATTGATCCCTGCATTCGGTGCCTACATCGGGGCGGCCCCCGCGGTCGCGGTCGGGTTCTTCCAGCGGCCGCTCACGGGGATCTTGATCCTCGCGTACTTCATCGTGTACCAGCAGATCGAGAACTACGTGATCCAGCCGCGGATCATGAAGGATGCCGTGAACCTGTCGCCGGCGGCCGCGGTGATCGCGGTGCTCGTGTTCGGATCCCTCGGTGGGTTCGCGGGTTCGCTCCTCGCACTGCCCGCGGCGGCGACGATCAAGGTGATCTTCGTGGAGGTGTTCCTGCGGGGTCGGGTCGCGGAGGGCGACGTGGAGGCGAGGGAACAACTCGAGCAGCACGAGCGGGCGGAGGAGGAGGCCGAGGACGAGGCCCGCGCGCGCGCCAGAGCGCGGCGGCGGATCGTCCGCAGGATCCAGGAGCGCTTCGCGAAGAGACGCGGCCGGTAGCATGGCCGCATGCCGCCGAACGACCCGGTCAGGGACGAGGCGATCGGCAAGACCGGCAAGCCCACGGAGACGCGCAACAAGCCCGAACGACCCCGAGACCGGCTCGGCCGGCCGCTGCCCTGGGACGCGGAGGGCGAGCTCGAGCTGGAGGACTTCGACTCGCTGAGCCTCGCCGAGAACCACGAACTCGGGCGGAGGCACGCGCGGGCGGGGCGATGGTTCCCGGCCCACGAGGCGTGGGAGACCGCGTGGAAACAGGCACGTGACACCGACGAGGCCGAGCTGTTCAAAGGGCTCTCCCAGATGGGCGCCGGCTACGTCCACCTGCTCCGCGGGAACGCGCACGGCGCCGCGACGCTGCTCCGCCGCGCCGCGCGGCGGCTGGCGGGGTACGAGGACGGGACCCGGGGCGTGCCGACGCACGCGCTCGCGGCTCGTCTATCCGCCGACGCCGACGAGGTGGATGCCGGGACCCTGGTTCCCGGTGAGGGAGCGACGGGAACGTCGATCGACGTGTAGCCTGGATAGCTGATATGAGCCCAGTTCTCACCGACATGCATTGGACCGGACGAACCGGGCCGTTCGACCTCAAGGTCAACCCCGACGTGTTCGCGCCCACGCACACCAGCCGGACCATCGCCGAGGCTCTCGAGGTCGGTCCGAACGACACCGTGATCGACGTGGGCTGCGGCTCCGGCGTCCTGTCGTTCGTGGCCGCCCGACTGGGAGCGGGCCGGGTGATCGGATGCGACATCTCCGAGGAGGCCGTGGAGGTCGCCCGGCTGAACGCCGAGCGGCTCGGTCTCGAGGGGACGTGCGAGTTCCGGGTGGGCAGCCTCTTCGACCCCGTTCGGGACCTGCGTGCCGACGTCGTGATCGGAGACGTGTCGGGGATCCCGGACGAGATCGCACAGGTCACCGGCTGGTTCCCGGACGGACGTGCCGGCGGCCCGACCGGCGCGGAGCTCCCGTCCGCGATGCTGTCGTCGATCGGGGACACGCTGAAGCCCGGCGGGCATCTGTACCTTCCGACCGGCACGATCCAGGACGAGCGGACGATCCTCGAGAAGGCGCGCGAGCTCTTCGGGGAGCGGATGCAGGCCGTGGTGGAGCGCGACTTCCCGCTCCCCGACGTCGTGGGCAAGTCCCGCGCGGTCGCGAAGATGATGAAGGAGGGACTCCTCAACCTCCACCGACGCGGGTCCCGCCTGCTGTGGCGTCTCCGCGTGTGGCGCTGCGAGGCCTAGCCGCTCACCCCTGGTCCGGTCGCATCACCGCGACGGCTTCGACCGCATACCCCGCTTCCCGCAGGTGATCGGCGCCGCCGCGGTCGATCGCGAGAACGATGCCGGCGATCTCCGCGCCGACTTCCTCTAGGACCTCGGCCGCTCGCCGCACCTGGTGGCCGGTCGTCGACACGTCCTCGATCAACGCCACGCGGGCTCCCGGCTCGACCGGTCCCTCGACCTGGGCGCGCGTGCCGTAGTCCTTCGCCTCCTTGCGGACGACCGTGACGGGCAGGCCGGTCTGCAGGGACACCGCGGCCACGAGGAGCATCGCCGCCCCCTCGGGCGCGCCGAGCATCGTCACGCCGTCCGGCAGGAGGGCGGCCGTCGCCTTCGCGACGTCGCGGAGCAGCACCGGATCCGTGAGGAAGCGGAACTTGTCGAAGTAGACGGAGGATCGCTGGCCGCTCGACAGCACGAAGTCGCCGTGCAGCTCGGAGGCGGCGACCATGCGTCGAACGAGGTCGTCGTCCACGGCCGGATAGCATACGGACGTGGGTCGGGGCGGATGGTACGGGGCCGTCGCCCGGCCCGCGTTCTTCGCGCTCCCGCCGGAGGCGTCGCATCGCGTCGCGACGGCGATCCTGGGGCTGCCGCTCCCGTGGGAGCGCATCGGCGGTGCGGTCTCGGAGCGGTCCCTCGAGCGTGATCTCTGCGGCGTTCGGATCCCGAACCCGATCGGTCTGGCGGCCGGCTTCGACAAGACCTGCCGGCACCTCGACGCCCTCGGTCGCGTGGGGTTCGGGTTCGTGGTGGGCGGGACGATCACGCGACACCAGCGGGACGGGAACCCGAAGCCGAGGATCGTGCGGTCGCCCCGGCGACGGGCGATCGTGAACGCGATGGGCCTGCCGAACCCCGGCGCGGAGGCCGTCGCCGCGACGCTCGGGAGCGTCCCCCGGACGGCGCCGCGATTCGCGAGCGTCGCCGACGAGGGCCTGACGGCGGCGCTCGAGACCGTCGACCTCCTGGGCCCGCACGTCGAAGGCTTCGAGCTCAACGCGAGCAGTCCCAACGCACCGTGGCGGCACGACCCCGAGCACATGGCGACGCTGCTGGCGTCGACCCGCGAACGCACCGATCGGCCGGTGCTGTTGAAGCTGCCGCCCTACGTCGACGACGAGGGGCGGGCGGCCGTCCTCGCGCTCGCACGGACGGCGGCGGGGGCCGGCGCCCACGGGCTCGTGTGTTCCAACACCGTGCCGGTTCGCGACGACCGGCTGGCCTCCGGTCGCGGCGGCGTGTCGGGCGGCCCGCTCACGGCGCTGACGCCGGGGATCGTGTCCGAGGTGGCCGCCGCGACCGGCCATCGGCTGCCGATCGTCGCCTGCGGCGGCATCTTCACGGCCGACGACGTCCGAGCGTGCCTGGAGGCGGGGGCCGTCGCGGTCCAGCTGTACACCGCGCTGATCTACCGAGGCCCGGGCATCGTTGCCGACCTCACGCGGGGGCTCGCCTCGTCCCGCTCCGCCTGACGGATCGCTGACCCGCGGTGAGCGGGCGACGCAGCCGAACCCTAGAGGTACTGGCCGGGCCGCGGCGCGGCCTGCCCCGGCTCCTGCGGGCCCTGTGGGTTCTGCGCCAACAGGCCGCGACGTCGGATCTCCTCGAACTGCTGCCTCGCGGCCATCTGCTGCGCGAACATCGCCGCTTGGATCCCGTGGAACAGGCCCTCGAGCCACCCGACGAGCTGGGCCTGCGCGACGCGCATCTCGGATTCGCTCGGGACGCTCTCCAGCGGAGGCACGAGCTCCTGCAGCTCCTCCTTCAGGTCGGGGCTCACGGAGTCGCCGAGCTCCTCGATCGACCGGTGGTAGATGTCGACGAGGCGTTTCCGACCCGCATCGTCCGTCGACGCGTGCCGGGTCTCCTCCAGCAGCTCCCGGACCATCGACGCGATGCGGAGCAGCTTCGCCGGTTCGGTGATCGATCCCGCGCTCGGGCCGTCAGCCGCCGCCTGGGTCGACGGATCGACGGGGACCGCTTGCACGGGCGGCGGCGCGGGGGCCGGCTCCTGCGGATCGCTCACCCGTCCAACCTAGCACCGGCCGCTCCGGTTCCCAGCGATCGGACGAGGAGGGCTTCGGCGAGCGCGATCCGCTCGATCTCCGAGACGTCCACGCTCTCGTTCACCGAATGGATCGCGGATCGCTCGTCCATCGCGCCCCAGATCAGGATCTCGATCCCCGGGAAGGTGCTCGCGAGCATCGGCACGAGCGGGATCGAGCCTCCCGAGCCCATCTCGATCGGCTCGCTGCCGTAGGCCCGGGCGAGCGCGTCGAGCGCGGCGCGCCCCGCCGGCGTGGACGTGTCGAGGAGATGTCCGTGGCCGGTGCTGCCGCCGGTGTCGAGGTCGAACGTCACCTCCACGCCCCACGGCGCGTGCGCGCGCAGGTGGTCGATCAGCGCGTCGCGCGCCGCGAACGGATCGTCGCCGGGCGCCACGCGCAGGCTGACCCGCGCACGCGCGACGGGGACGATCTGGTTCGAGGAGCCGGCGATCGCCGGAGCGTCGATCCCGAGGACGGCCACGGCCGGGCCGGAGAACAGGCGATCCGCGATGTCGCCGGAGCCCGTGAGCCCCACCGTGTCGAGGACCCCGCACTCGTCGCGGAACTCGTGCTCCGGGATCGGCGCGCCCTCCCAGGCGAACCGCTTCAGCCCGTCGATCGTGACGTCGCCCGCGTCGTCGTGGAGCGACGCGATGATCCGCGCGAGCGCGCTGATCGCGTCCGGGACGGGGCCGCCGTAGGCCCCGGAGTGCTGTGCCGTTGGCAGGACGCGGACCTGGACCACGACGTCGGTCACGCCGCGGATCGACGTGTTCAGCGTCGGCACGCCGGTCCGGTAGTTGCCGCCGTCGGCGATCACCGCCACGTCGGCGCGCAGCAGGTCGGCGTTGCCCTGCACGAGCTCCGGGAGGTGCTCGGTCGAGCACTCCTCCTCGCCCTCGACGATCACCTTCACCGTCGCCGGGAGGTCGCCCTCCACCAGGAGGGCGCGGATCGCGGCGGCGTGCGCGACGATGCCGCTCTTGTCGTCGGCTGCGCCCCGGCCGTAGACGCGCCCGTCCTTCAGCACGGGTTCGAAGGGCGGGGAGTCCCACTCGCCGATCGGCCCCTCGGGCTGCACGTCGTGATGGGCATACAGCAGGATCGTCGGCGCTGCGTCCGGTCCAGGGAGCTCGCCGAACACGGCGGGGTGGCCGCCGTCGAGCTCCAGGAGCCGGGCGTCCTCGAGCCCCGCCTCCCGGAGGACGTCGCGGGTCGCCTCGGCCGAGGCGCGGACCTCCGCCGGGTCGAAGTCGGCGTACCCGCGCGAGGGGATCCGGATCAGCCGCTCGAGGTCGGCGACCGTGCGAGGCATGTCGTTCGAGATGCGCTCGCGGAGCCGTTCGTCATCCATGGCTGCACACGGTATCCGCTACGGCGAGAGCCGACGGACCACCCAGTCATCGCCGCTTCGCTCGAACCGGAAGCGGTCGTGGAGCCGATGCCCTCGGCCCAGCCAGAACTCGACCGTGGTCGGCGCGATCCGGTACCCGCCCCAGAACGACGGTCGGGGGACGTCCTCTCCGGGGTACCGTTCGTCGAACATCGCGAACCGCTCCATCAGCTCGTCCCGGGATGCGAGCTCGGCGCTCTGCCGGGACGCCCATGCGCCCAGGCGCGCCTCACGCGGGCGCGTCGCGAAGTACGCGTCGGATTCCTCGTCGCTCACCCGCGTCACGTCGCCCGTGACGGAGATCTGGCGATCGAGCTCCCGCCAGTAGACCGAGAACGCAGCGCGAGGGTTCCCTCCGAGCTCCGTCCCCTTGCGGCTCGCGTGGTTCGTGTAGAAGACGAAGCCGCGCTCGTCCACCCCACGGAGCAGGACGTGACGGACCGAGGGGCGTCCGTCGGCCGACGCCGTCGCGAGCGCGATCGCGTTCGGAAGGCGGATGCCGGCGCGGTCGGCGTCCTCGTTCCATCGCCGGAACAGCACGATCGGATCCGACGGGAGGCTCGCGAGCTCCAGCGGCCGCTCGTCCTCGGCGTCGCCAGCGGGCGCAGGATCCACGGCGGCATCGTAGCCGCGTGTGTGGGCCCGGCTCGGTCACATCGGACCGATCAGGTTCGTCGATGCTATGGCGATGGACGAGGGCGACGGACGACGGGTCGGCGATCCCGGGTGGCTGGCCGAGCGGTTCGAGGAGAACCGCACGCACCTGCGCGCGGTCGCGTACCGGATGCTGGGATCGTCGACCGAGGCGGACGACGCGGTCCAGGAGGCCTGGTTGCGCCTCTCCCGATCGGACGTCGACGAGGTCGAGAACCTCGGCGGGTGGCTCACCACCGTCGTGGCGCGTGTATGCCTGGACATGCTCCGCTCACGGACCTCACGACGAGAGGATCCGCTGCACGAGGTCGGCCCCGCGGCGATCGCGGACGCCCAGGTCGGCGTCGTCGATCCGGAGCGGGAGGCGCTCGTCGCCGACGAGGTCGGTCCGGCTCTCCTCGCGGTGCTCGAGGCGCTGGCGCCGGCCGAGCGGATCGCGTTCGTGCTCCACGACCTGTTCGGTGTCCCGTTCGACGAGATCGCGCCGGTCGTCGGCAGGTCGCCGGCCGCGACGCGGCAGCTCGCGAGCCGCGCCCGCCGGCGCGTGCGCGGCGCGGACCCGGTCGCCACGGCGGAGGACCGGGATCGGCAGCGGGCCATCGTCGACGCGTTCCTCGCCGCGGCGCGCGGGGGCGATCTCGACGCTCTCCTCGAGCTGTTGGACCCCGACGTGGTCGTCCGCGCCGACCCGGCCGCGGCCGCGATGGGCGCCCCGGTGGAGGTCGTCGGGGCGCCGGACGTGGCGGCGACGTACGTGGGCCGGGCGCGCGTCGCGCGCCCGGCCCTGGTCGGCGGGACGCCGGGTCTCGTCTGGGCACGGGGGGACGAGCCCATGGTCGCGTTCGCGTTCGCGACATCCGGGGGGAGGGTCGTCGGGATCGAGCTGATCGCCGACGTCGATCGGTTGCGGGACCTGGCGATCGCGTTCGTCGACGACTGAGGCCCGGGGTCGGACGGGAGCGCGAGGAGCGGATGTGCCCCCGGCAGGATTCGAACCTGCGCACCCGGCTCCGGAGGCCGGCGCTCTATCCCCTGAGCTACGGGGGCCCCGGGAACGGGGAGTCTAGCAACGGGCGCTGCGCCGTTTCGGCGCGGGGACCGGCGGGGATATCCTCGGCGCGTGTCGGAACACGCCTCGCCTCGCGTGCTGTTCGCCGACGACGACCCGATCCTGCAGCGGTTGCTCGAGGTGAACTTCCGGCTCGCCGGGATCGCGGTCGAGACCGTGGGGCGCGGCGACGACGCGCTCGCG
>DASUPO010000009.1:0-16572 GCA_036281075.1 Actinomycetota bacterium
GAGTAGTACGAGAGCATCTCCCTGTTCTTCAGGCCCTCGGGGTAGAAGACGTCGTGCTTCCAGCCGTCGTAGGAGAAGCCCGAGGTGCCCAGGTGGAGGGTGCCGGCCATCACGTGCATCATGGCACGCGATGGCCGGCCCGGAGGAGTCGCTGCGTCTCGACACCGTGAAGGGGCCCGTGTCGGCTCGGTACGCGCGGCCGCCGTCACCGTCGGCGACGATCGTCGTCGCGCACGGCGCCGGCGCCGGGATGGACCACCCCTTCCTCGTCGGCTTCTCGCGCGCCTGCGTCGAGGAGGGGTTGGCCAGCCTCCGGTTCAACTTCCCCTACCTCGAGCAGGGCCGTCGCTCGCCCGACACCGAGGCCCTCCTGCGGGACGCGTGGCGGGCGGCCTTCGAGGCGGCGGCCGCCCGGCGGGACGGCGGACCGGTCTGGGCGAGCGGGAAGTCGCTCGGCGGCCGGATCGCGTCGATGTGCGCCGCGGACGGCGGCATCGACCCGGCCGGCCTCGTGTTCCTCGGCTACCCGCTCCACCCGCCCGGCAAGCCGGAGCGTGTCCGGGACGAGCACCTCTACCGGATCGGGGTGCCGATGCTGTTCCTGCAGGGGACGGCCGACCCGTTCGCGTCCCAGGACGTCCTCGAGCGGGTCCTCACGAAGCTCGGGGACCGCGCGACGTTCGTGCCGGTCGAGGGCGGTGGTCACTCGTTCGAGGTGCGTGGAGCCAGGCGCGATCCGCGCGAGGTCGGGGCGTCCCTCGCTCCGCACGCCGCGGCCTTCATCCGGGAGCATCGCTGATGCCCCGGAAGAACCGCCGGAACCCCGAGTACTTCCAGGCCCAGGAGGCGCCCCGCCCGCGGTCGGCCGCGCCGACGTGGGCGGAGCTGCCCGGCTACGACGTCCGTCACGTCGGCGGAGAGAAGGAGTACCGCTGTCCGGGCTGCGACCACGTCGTGCGCGCGGGCACCTGGCATCTCGTCGTGATCCCGCTGGACGCCCCCGACGAGCGGCGCCATTGGCACACCGAATGCTGGCGGAAAGAGCTACGGCGGATCGGCGCCTACCGGCCCCCGCCTCTCGGGTGAGGTCGGTTGACCGGCTCCATCCTGCCCTGCGCGGCCGGTGAGAGCGCCGGACGGGACCCACGGCGTCATACACCGCGCTACCATCCCGGGCATGGGCCAGGGTGAGCCCGCCCGCGCGCGCATGTGGGAGGCCGGAGGGCGCTGGTTCGCGCACGTGCTCGACATCCCGGCCTACATCGAGGTGACGGGGACGAGCAGGGCCGCGTGCCTCGACCAGCTCCGGAAGGTGACCGGCGACGACGTCGACCTCACGATCGACGTGATCCCGGCGGTGGTCGGCGTCGCGGAGGCCGCCGAGATCATGGGATGGGACAAGCGCCGGGTGATCACGTACATCGACCGCGGGTCGTTCCCCGAGCCGATCACTAGCCTCGCCTCGGGGCGGATCTGGCTGCGCGAGGACGTCGAGGAGTACGCCGCCCAGTGGCGGGCGACCCACCCCCGTCGGAAGGCTCCGGCGGGGACGTGACGGACCGCGTCCTGTACCTGATCCGACACGGCCGCTCGCACTTCGGCGGGGAGACTGAGCGCTTCGCGAGCGCCCGCGGCGCGCAGTGGGATCCGCCGCTCTCGGAGGAGGGCCGGGAGCAGGCGCGGCTCCTGGCCAGGCGGCTGCGTGTGATGGACCTCGAGCCGTTCGTCCTCTACGCGTCACCGCTGCGGCGCGCCCGAGAGACCGCGGAGATGTTCGCGGAGGAGACCGCGGCCGAGGTGGCGTTCCACGACGACCTCGTCGAGGTACACATCGGCGAGTGGGAAGGCGTCCCGTTCGAGGAGATCGTGGAGGCCGACCCCGAGATCGCCTGGTCGTTGCGGCACCAGCAGGCGATCTGGCATCGCGCGCCGGGCGCGGAGCGGGCGGACCGGTTCCGCGAGCGCGTCCGCGCGGCGGTCGAGTCGATCCTCGCCGATCACCCCGATCGCAACCCGCTGCTGTTCGTCCACGGCGGGGTGATCAACGCCTACGTCGGCGAGCTGCTCGGCCTCGGACACGAGATGTTCTTCCTCCCCGAGAACACGAGTCTGAACAGCGTCGACGTCGACGGGTCGACCAGGTCCGTGCGGTTCCTGAACGACGTGCTGCATCTCACGGACCCGCACTTCATCGGGTAGGCGGCCCCTATACTCGGGGCTCGTCCCGACGATCCTCGGAGGTCGAACCGTGTCCGTGAAGTTCCTCTCAGAAGAGTGGGCCGACGCGTTGAAGGCGGAGCTGAACCGCAACGAGGCGTTCCGGCAGGCAGCGTCCGGGAAGCAGGCGACGATCCAGCAGGTGATCACCGCCGACGGCGACATCACGCACTACTGGATCACGATCGCCGACGGCGCGATCGACCTCGGGGTCGGCGATGTGGAGGGAGAAGACGCCACGATCACGCAGAGCTACGACTCGGCGGCGGCGCTCGCGCGCGGCGAGCTCTCCCCGGTCACGGCCTTCATGACCGGGAAGCTGAAGGTGGCGGGGAACATGGGGCTGATCCTCGGGCTCCAGAGCGCGCTCGCGCAGCTCCCGGCCGCGATGGCCGCGATCGACGTCGAGTATTAGCCGCGCTCGTCCTCCGTGCCTCGCACGGAGAAGCGCGATTGCGCCTTGGCCAGGAGCCGGCCGTCACCGTCCTCGACCGACGCCTCCGCGAACGCGAGGGAGCGCCCCACCCGGATCGCCGTCCCGTGCCCGAGGATCCGACCGGGTCGAGCCGGCACGAGGAAGTGGATGTCGATGTCGGTGGTGATGTGCAGTCGGCCCGGCTCCATCGCGGAGCGGATCGCCAGCCCGCAGGCGGTGTCCGCGACGATCGCGAGCATCCCGCCGTGCACGAGTCCCTGGAGGTTCACGTGCCCCTCGTGGATGTCCAGGGCCACCGAAACGCGCCCCGGCGATGCCTCGACCACCTCCATCCCGGCCCAGGTGTGGAACGGAGATGCCTCGAGACGTCGGCGGAGCTCCTCGGTGAGGTCGTCGTCCACGGGTGCGCAGTCTGGCACGATGGAAGCGCACGAGCGCGAACGCGAGGAGGAACGAGCATGACCGTCGAGACCGTCCCGGGACGGACCGAGGGGCAGCCGGACAGCGATCGGGTCTGGAACATCGAGACGAACGGCATCAACCCGATCCCGGACTCCGAACGACACGGGAACGCGAAGGAGCTGTTCTGGATCTGGTGCGCATCCAACATCAGCATCCTCGGGATCACCTACGGGGCGTTCCTCGTCGCCTTCTACGGCCTGAACCTGTGGCAGGGGCTGCTCGCCGGAGCGCTCGGGACGATCCTGTCGTTCCTCCTCGTCGGCTACGTCAGCCTCGCCGGCATGCTCGGGGGCGCGCCGACGCTCGTGCTGTCGCGCGCGCCGTTCGGCGTGACCGGCAACGCGATCCCCACGACGATCAGCTACCTCTCGCTCGTGGGGTGGGAGATCATCCTCGTCGCCCTCGCGACGCTCGCGGCCCAGACCGTCCTCGATCGCATCGGCGCGCCAACCGGAGACGTCACGCTGGCGATTTCCTTCGCGGTCATCGCGGCGATCACGATCGGGATCGGGCTCCTCGGCCACGCGACGATCGTCACGATCCAGACGTGGTTCACGTGGGCGTTCGCGGCGATGACCGTCGTCTTCCTCGTGTTGATGATCCCCGAGATCGACTGGGACGCCGTGTCCGCCCTGCCGTCCGGATCGTTCTGGAGAGGCTTCGTGGGGGGGACGTCGATCATCATGGCCGGGCTCGGGATCGGGTGGGTGAACGCGGCCGCGGACTACAGCCGGTACCTTCCCCGACGATCCCGTCCTGGCGCCGTCGTCGGCTGGACGGTGCTCGGCGGCAGCGTCGCTCCGCTGATCCTGATCGGGGTGGGTGTCCTCCTCACGGCGAACAACCCCGACCTGGCGGGCGCCGATCCGATCGGCGCGCTCGCGGAGCCGCTGCCGACCTGGTTCCTGATCCCGTACCTGCTGACGGCGGTCGGCGGTCTGCTGGCGGGCGCGGTCCTCGACATCTACTCGTCCGGTCTGAACCTGCTGGCGTTGGGTGTGCGGTTGCCTCGCTACCAGTCCGTGGCGATCGACGGTGTCCTGATGCTGGTGGGGAACATCTACATCCTGTTCTTCGCGCAGGATCTCGTGGGGCCGTTCACTGGGTTCCTGATCACGCTCGGGGTGCCGCTCGCGGCCTGGGCGTCGATCTTCCTCGTCGACATGTTCCGGTTCCGCCGTCGGGACGGCTACGACGAGACGGATCTGTATCGGCCGTCCGGTCGCTACGGCCGCTTCCACTGGCCGGGCCTCATCGCGTTCGGGGTGGCCACGTTCATCGGCCTGGGGCTGATCGTCTCGACCGCCTCGATCTTCAGCTGGGTCGGCTACCTGCTCCGGTGGTTCGGATGGGACGACGGCGCCCTGGCGGGCAGCAGCATCGGGGTGTTCGTCGGCTTCCTGCTCGCGGGCTCGCTCTACGCGATCCTCACCCCGTCACGGTCGAGCGGAACGGATCACTCCTTGACGTAGGGCTTCCCGTCGGCGGCCGGCGGGCGCACGCGATGCGCGGCGCCGGCCACGATCAGGATCGTGACGAGGTAGGGTGCCATCCCCAGGAACTCCGAGGGGATGCCCACCTGCAGGATGTTGAGCTTCACCTGGAGCGAGTCCGCGAACCCGAAGATCAGCGCGGCGGCGAACGCGCCCACCGGGTTCCACCGGCCGAAGATCATCGCCGCCAGCCCGATGAACCCGCGGCCGGCGGTCATCCCCTCCTCGAAGCGTCCGACCGCGCCGAGCGTGAAGTAGGCGCCGCCGATGCCGGCCACGAGACCGCCGAGCATCACGTTGCGGTACCTCGTGAACAGCACCCGGATGCCGACGGTGTCGGCGGCCTTCGGATGCTCGCCCACGGCGCGGACGCGGAGTCCCCAGGCCGTGTGGAACAGGCCCACGAAGGTGACGGCCACGGTGATGAAGAGCAGATACACGAAGACGTTGTGGTTGAACAGCACTGGGCCGATCACGGGGATGTCCGCCAGGAGCGGGATCTCGACGTTCTGGAACCGACCGGGGTTGTTGAGGTCCGGGTTCGATTGCAGGAAGCGGCTGCTCAGGTAGCTCGTGATCCCGAGCGCGAAGATGTTGATCACCGTCCCCGCGACGATCTGGTCGACGAGGTAGCGGATCGAGAGCACCGCGAGGATCCACGCGACGACGGCACCGGTGACCGCGCCGATCAGCAGACCGAGCCACAGGCTGTCGGTCATGCTCGCCGCGACCGCCGAGGTGAACGCCGCCGACAGCAGCATCCCCTCGATCGCGATGTTCACGACGCCGGCTCGTTCGCAGAGCACGCCGGCGAGCGCCCCGAACGCGATCGGCACCGACCGCAGGACGGTGCTCTGGAGCATGCCGACCAAGCTCAGCGACCGGCCCTCCGCCGCCCAGATCAGGAACGTGAACACGAAGAGCAGCGCGACGATGCTGAGCACCAGGTTCGCACGCCTCTCGAACCCTTTGGCCAGCTGCCATCCGCCGAGGGCGAGGCAGACCGCCGACAGCACGTACGCGGTCCCCGCCGTCGGGAGGACGAGGTTCGGGACCGCGAAGAACGTGTCGGCGCGGGGAGCGTCAAGGACCAGCGTCGAGTCCGTCCCCGCGTCCGCGCCAGCCCCGAAGAACAGGGCGATCGCCACGCCGGCCAGGATGAAGACCGCGCCGAGGACGCGGGCCCGTCGCACGGAGGTCGTCCCGACGACCCCGGTCGCGACGGCGCTCATCCGCCCCACCCCTTGGCGAAGGCCGTGGCCTCTCCCCGGACCTCCTTCATCCGGAACATCGTCCGCACCAGCGCCGGCGCGGCGACGAACGCGATCACGAGGGCCTGGATCACCACGACGATGTCGATCGGCGTCTGCGTCGCGATCTGCATCGACCGGCCGCCGGCCCGCAGGGCGCCGAACAGGAAGGATGCGGCGACGACGCCCCCGGGCCTCGCCCCCGCGAGGAGGGCGACGGCGATCCCGTCGAACCCGAGCCCGGCCGCGAACCCCGGGAGCAGGCTCGGCGTCACGCTGAGGAGCTGGTTCGCGCCGGCGAGCCCGGCCAGCCCGCCGGACAGCGTCATCGCGGACACGGTGATCGCGGTCGGCCTCATGCCGGCCGCGCGCGCGGCATCCGGGTTGGCGCCGACGGCCCGGAACTCGAAGCCGACGGTCGTCCGGTTGAGCAGCCACGCGACCCCGGCGGCGACGAGCAACGCGACCACGATGCCGAGGTGGACACGGAGATCCATCCCCAGCAGGTGCGGGAACCTCGCCACCACTGGTTTGGCGATCGGCTCCGCCTGCTGCCGGAAGAAGTCGGTGGAGAGCAGGTAGAGCACGAGGCTCACCGCGATGAAGTTGAGCATGATCGTCGTGATCACCTCGTGGGCGCCCGTCCTCGCTTTGAGGAACCCCGGGATCGCACCCCACAGGGCACCACCGACGAACCCCGCCAGGATCACGAGCGCGACGTGGATCGGCCCCGGCAGGGACGGGAACGAGAACCCGGCCGCGGCGGCGACGATCGCGCCGAGGTTCATCTGTCCTTCGCCGCCGATGTTGAACAGTCCCGCCCGGAACCCGACCGCGACCGAAAGCCCGACGAAGATCAGGGGCGTCGTCGCGACGATCATCTCCGAGATCGGCGCCAGCGACGCCTGGACCTCGTCGACGTCGCCCGATCCGATCGCCGAGGCGATCTCCGTCGGGTGCCCGAACGCGCCGGTGAACAACGCCGAATAGGACTCGCTGATCGCGGACCACGACGCCGAGAGGGCGCCCAGGGGATCGCGGAACAACCCGGCCCATTCACCGAGGGCGTCCTCGTCGGTGAAGACGATCAGGAGCGCGCCGACGAGCAGCGCGGCCACGACGGCGAGGATCGGCGTCTTGATCGAACGCCAGAGGTAGCGCGACGTCGACGGTTCCGACCACCCTTGGGGAGCGGCTCCACCCCGTCGTTCCCGGTCCGGAGGTTGGACGGAGGGGGCCGAGGGCTCAGCCACCCGCCGCCTCCTCTCGGGAACCCGCCATCAGCAGGCCGATGCCCTCCCTGGACGCGGTCTCGGCCGGCTCGACCCCGACGATCTCGCCGTCGAACATCACCGCGACCCGATCGGCCAGGGCGAACACTTCGTCCAGCTCGACCGACACGATCAGCACGGCGGCACCCTCGTCCCGTTTCTCCACGATCCGGCGATGGATGTACTCGATCGACCCCACATCGAGTCCTCGCGTCGGCTGGCTCGCGACGAGGAGATGGATCGGGCGGGAGAACTCTCGGGCCACGATCACCTTCTGCTGGTTCCCACCCGAGAGCGTGGAGGCGGGCATCCGCACGGAATTCGTCCGGACGTCGAAGGACGTCGCACCCTCCTCGGCGGCCCGCAGCACCGCGTCCTCGTCTCGCACGATCCACCTGGCGAACGGGGGCTGGTCGAACGTGTTCAGCACGTAGTTGTCCGCGATCGAGAAGTCCAGCACGAGGCCGTCCTGCTGTCGGTCCTCGGGGATGTGTCCGACCCCCGCCTGGAGGACGTCCTGGGGCGACGCGCCGGTGATGTCCGAGCCGCGGACGCGGATCGTCCCCGCCGACGCCGGCCGCAGCCCCATGATCGCCTCCACCAGCTCGGTCTGACCGTTCCCCTGGACCCCGGCGAGACAGACGATCTCGCCGGCGCGGACATGGAGCGAGACGCCACGGACGACCGCGTGCCCGTGGTCGTCGTGCACCTCGAGGTCCTCGATCTCGAGGACCGGCTCCCCCGGCTGGGCTCGATCCTTCGAGACCGTCAGCTGCACCTCTCGCCCGACCATCATCGCCGCGAGCTCCGCGTGATCCGTCTGCTTCGGTGTGGTGGACCCCACCGCGCGGCCTCGCCGCAGGACGGTGATCCGGTCGGCGACGGCCATGACCTCCTTCAGCTTGTGGGTGATGAAGATGATCGAGGTCCCCAGGTCCCGCGTGAGGGCGTACATGACCTTGAACAGCTCCTCGGTCTCCTGGGGGGTGAGGACGGAGGTCGGCTCGTCGAGGATCAGCACGTCCGCCTCGCGGTAGAGCGCCTTCACCACTTCGACACGCTGCTGGACCCCGACCGGGAGGTCCTCGACGACGGCGTCCGGTGGGATGTGGAACCCGAACCGACCGCTGATCTCCTTCACGGCGAAGCTGGCCCGCCGCCGGTCGAGGAGTCCGAACCGGCCCGCCGTCTCCTTCCCGAGCATCACGTTCTCGGTGACGGTGAACACCGGGACGAGCATGAAGTGCTGGTGGACCATCCCAAGCCCGGCCGCGATCGCGTCGCCCGGCGCGTCGAACGTGACCGGCTCGCCGTCGAGCAGGATCTCCCCCTCGTCCGCGTGGTACAGACCGAAGAGGATGTTCATCAGGGTGGTCTTGCCCGCCCCGTTCTCACCGAGCAGGGCGTGGACCTCGCCCGGTTCGATCGTCAGGTCGATGTGATCGTTCGCGAGCACGCCGGGGAACCGTTTCGTGATCCCTCGGAGCTCGAGTCGCAACCGATGCCTCCCGCCCAGGTGGGCGGAGGGGCGCCGGGCCCGTGGGGTCCGGCGTCCCTCGCTCGCTCCCGGTGACCTGTCGCTACGCGTAGTCGGCTGGGTCGACCGAGACCGACCCGTCGATGATCCCCTGCCTGAGCTCCTCGACCTTGTCCTTCAGCTCCTGCGGCACCTCGTCCTCGAACTCGTGGTACGGCGCGAGGTCGACGCCGTCGTTCTCGAGGGTGCCGACGTAGAGGCCGCCCTCGAACGTGCCGTCGATCACGCTCTGCATCGCGTCGAACACCGCGACGTCCATGTTCTTCTTGATGCTCGTGAGGAACAGGTCGCACGAGTCGGGAACCGAGACGCAGCCGTCGGTGTCCACCCAGATCACCTTCACGTCGCCGGCGTCCTCGGCCGCGGCGATCGTGCCGAGCCCCGTCGGGCCCGCGACCGGCAGGACGATGTCGGCGCCTTCGGCGATGAAGTCCTCGGTGATCCGGCGGCCCTCCGCGGAGTTGTCGAACCCGACCGCGGGGTCCGCGGAGACCTGCGTCCCCTCCTGCGTGTCCGGATTCCAGCCGAGCAGCTGGACGTCGGTGCCGTTGTCCTGGTTGTAGGCGCGGATCCCGGCCGCGTACCCGTTCATGAAGATCGTGACCGTCGGGAACAGGACGCCACCGTACGTGGCGACCGTCCCGGTCTCGGTCATACCGGCCGAGACGTAGCCGGCGAGGAACGCGGCCTCGTCGGTCTGGAAGGTGAGCTCGCTCACGTTGTCCAGCGTGACGTCCTCGGGGGGCGTGACGGAGAAGTCGAAGTGGTCGTAGTCGACGATTGCGTAGAGCTGGTCGGGGTTGGCCTCGGCGGAGGCGAAAGTATCCACTCCCAGGTTGAACCCCGCGGGCACGATCAGGTCGCAATCGTCGTTCACGAACGCCAGGAGGTTCGGTGCATAGTCGGTCGCGGCCGTCGACTCGACGAAGTCGTACTCGATCCCCAGCTCCTCCTCGGCGCGGACCATGCCCTGGTGGATCGTCTGGTTGAAGCTCCGGTCGTCTACGCCGCCCGTGTCACTCACGTAACATCCGTGGAAACCTTCCCCGGGCAATGGCCCACCGGCTCCGTTCCCGTTCCCGCCGTCCTCCTCGTCGCCGGCGCACCCCGCCGCGAGCAACGAGAAGACGGCGAGCACGGCGAACACCCGAGCGGATCTCTGCATGTTTCCTCCCTTGTGGCGTTCCGTGGCGTCGAGCGTCCCCCTCGACGCATCCGCGGCATCATACGCAAGTCACCCCGTCCGAGGGTTGGCCATGTCGCGCTAGACGGTGCCGTGGAGACGGTCTCCGAAGTCGCCGAGGCCTGGAAGGATGAACCCCACGTCGTTCAGCTCGCGGTCGATCGCGCCCGCGACGATCGGGACCGCGGGATGGTCGGCCTCGAGTCGCGCGACGCCCTCCGGCGCGGCGACGACGCAGACGAACGAGATCGCCGTCGGGTGAGCCTTCGACTTCACGTGGGCGATCGCCGCGGTCCCGGAGCCGCCGGTCGCGAGCATCGGATCGAGCACGAGCGCGCGTCGCCCCTCCATCGCGGGGAGCTTCGCGTAGTAGTCGCGCGGTTCGAGCGTCTCCTCGTCGCGCTCCAGACCGAGGTAGCCGACGATCGTGTCCGGATACAGATCGTTCACCGCGTCGAGCAGGCCGAGGCCGGCCCGCAGCACGGGGATCGCGACGAGCGGCTCCGTGAGCCGGACCGTCTTCATCTCCTCGAGCGGCGTCTCGACCGTCACGGGCTCCGTCGACAGGTCGCGCGTCGCCTCGATCACGAGGAGCCAGCCCAGCCGGCGGGTCAGGCTCCGGAACTCGGCAGGCCCCGTGTCCCGCTGTCGCAGCCGGGTGAGCAGGTCGTGCGCGAGCGGATGATCCAGCGCCGTGACGGCCATCGCCGCATCGTAGCCCGGCGGCCGGACCGCGGCCGTGGTTGACAGAGGACGGGGGCCGTGGTCACGATGGGCGCCGCATGCAGTCGAGCGTCGGCTTCGGGTTCTACGTCGGGCGCTGCCCGGCGTAGTCACCTGCAGCCGACGCCACAGGGACCCCGGGCGGAACACCCGGGGTCGTTGCGTCCCCGGGCCCGCCGGACCGGAGGAGGACGCTGATGGTCGTCGTGATGAAGCCGGGCGCGACGGAGGCGGACATCGAGGCCGTCGCCGAGCGGGTGCGCGGCGTGGGAGGCGAGGCCTTCGTGTCGCCCGGCGCCGTCCACACGATCATCGGGCTCGTCGGGGACACGGAGCGGTTCCAGGCGATCGACTGGAAGCAGATGCTCGGCGTCGATCACGTGATCCGGATCGGCAAGCCGTACAAGATGGTCGCCCGGGACCTCCACCCGGAGACCACCACGGTCAAGGTCGGGACGACGGCGGTCGGACGTGGGACGTTCACGCTGATCGCCGGTCCGTGCGCGGTGGAGAACGAGGATCAGACGATGGCCGCCGTCGAGGCGTCGATCGCCGCGGGCGCGAGGATCCTCCGCGGCGACGTGTACAAGCCGCGGACCTCTCCGTACTCGTTCCAGGGGCTCGGAGAGGAGGGGCTCGAGATCATGCAGGAGGTCCGGCGCCGGACCGGGCTGCCGTTCGTCGTCGAGGTCGTCGACCTGAACCAGGTGGCGCACGTCGCCGACGTCGCGGACTGCATCCGGATCGGCACCCGCAACGCCCAGAACTTCGAGCTCCTCAAGGAGGTCGGCATGGCGCACAAGCCCGTGATGCTGAAGCGAGGGCTCGCGATGACGATCGACGAGTGGCTGCAGGCCGCGGAGTACGTCGCGCAGCGCGGGAACTCCGACATCATCCTCTGCGAGCGCGGGATCCGGACGTTCGAGCCGGCGACGCGCAACACGCTCGACCTCGCGGGGATGGCGGTCGCCCAGCACGAGTCGCACCTGCCGGTCATCGTCGATCCGTCGCACGCCGTCGGGAAGCGCCACCTCGTCGCGGCGATGGCCAGGGCGGCCGTGGCCGCGGGAGCGGACGCGGTGATGGTCGACGTGCACCCGAACCCGGAGGCGGCGATGGTCGACGGCGCCCAGGCGCTCCTGCCGCACGAGATCGTCGAGCTCGGGGAGCAGCTCGCGGCGATCGCCGCCGCCGTGGGGCGCTCGACGTCCTGAGCGGCCGGGTCAGTACTTCCGCATCGCGGCGAGCGTGTAGCTCGCGGCGTCGAGGGCGAAGCCGAGGCCGAGCGACAGCCCGACGACGACGATCCCCGCGTCCGCGAGCTTCGCGATCGTGAACCCCATCGTCGCGTAGGGGAGGAAGAGCAGGCCGAGGAGCGGGAAGACCCACGTGGTGAACACCGTGTCGAAGGCGTCCGAGCCGATCCACAGCACCAGCACGAGGATCCGGCCCAGCACGGCGAAGCTCGATCGGAACATCGCTCGCCCCTACCCCGACGTGCCCAGGTTCGGCGTCAGCTCCACGATGTCGCACGTCCCGCGCCACCGTGAGAGGGAGTCGTCCGGCGGGCCGACGCGGCTCCGTCGTCGGTCGACGAGCATCTTCGCCGCCGCCTCCCACTCCGCACCTTCGAGCGAACGCTGCGCGGCCGAGAACTCCTGGAGCGACGTCTCCCGACCCTTGCGTCGCGTCACGACGAACAGCTCCGCCGCGTCGGGCACGCCCGGGACGGACTGCTCCTGTGCGCTCGGCTCCTTGCTGGACAGTAGGTAGATCTTCCCGTCCTTGTACGCGAACCAGACGGGTGCCATCCGCCGGTCGCCGTTGACGCGGGTGCCGACCCAGATCACGTCGGACTTCCGAAGGCCGTCCTCCGTCTCCTTCGGGAGCTTGGAGGCCGCCGCCTGCACGTACGCGGGGAACTCGATCTCCGCGAGGATCTCGTCGTCGAGGATGAACGACGCGACGAAGGTCCCCGATTCCTCGAGCACGGCGTCGTCGATCCGATCGAGCTCGGTCGTGAGGTCCATCGCGCCCTTCATCCGACGCACGTGGGGACCCCAGCGATAGAGGGTGCGGCCGGAGGGACCGACCAGCCGGACCTCCTCGGAGACGAACCCCGTCGGCACCTTCCACGCTCGGAAGATCACGAACGGGAGCGCCGGCCCGGGCTGTCCGACGAGGTAGATGCCGTCGGTTGCGCGTTCCCCCTCCGCCTGCCACACGCGCTCGTCCACAACGGCGGCGGCGATCAGCTCCCCACCGGTCATCGCGCGCGATGATAGCCGACGGACCCTCGGCGCCCGTTCGTCAGACCGTGCGCGCCAGCCAGAGGCGCGGTTCCTCGAGCTCCGGGAGCGACGGGAGCGACTCGGCGGAGGCCCACATGCCCGCGAGCGTGGACTCGTCGGTCTGCTCCACGACGACCTCGCAGAACGCGCGGCCCTTCGCGTACTGGTCGCGCTTCATGTCCACGCCGAGGAGCCGCTCGAACACCGGATCGCCCCGCTCGCCCTCGCGGTACCGCTTCATCGCCTCCTCGATCCGCGGGTACGTGCCGAGGAGCTCCCGGCCGAGCGCCTGCATCACGTGGTCGCCGTACCCTTCCGCCGCGGCCATGAACGCCTGGATCCTCCCGAGCTTCAGCCGCTGCTCGTCGTCCAGGTCCGCCCAGAAGAGTCCCTCCTCAGAGCCTGCGAGCTGCTGGAGCGTGTCGGGATCGCCTGGATCGACCGATGCGAAGCGCGCCTGCATCCCCTCGACGTCCAGTTTCAGCGTGGACAGGTAGTCGTCGAGCAGCTCCTGGAACCGCGCCCGCGCCCAGTCCTGCGAGAACTCGAACCGGTGGGTGACCTCGTGGAGTGCCACGAACGTGCGGAACTCGCGGGGGTCGAGCGACCAATCTCGCTCGAACACCGCGAGGTTGGGGACGACGAACAGCAGCTGACCCGGCCCGGACCTGGGGACCGCGATGTCGTACTGACCCAGGACGCGCTGGGCGAGCATGCCCAGCACCTGGCCGACCTGCGTGCCGAGCAACAGGGGGGAGAGCTGTCGGAGGACCGCCGAGAACTGCGCCATCTCGGGCGGCAGCTGATCGCCGGCGCTCCGCGCGATCGCGTCGGTCAGCCGGAGGGCCGCCGGCTCGAGCAGCGACCGGAGGCTCTCGGCGTTCGCGTTCACCCATTCGGCGCGGCGGACGGCGCGCACCTGCGCGACGTCGACCGGCGCCGCCAGGCCGGTGAACCGTCCGACCTGGAGCTCCGCGACGCGCACGGCGTCCTCGACCATCCGGACGTCGCCCTCCGTGGGTTCGGGATCCGGTCCCGTCTCGACGGCGTTGGCCACGCCCACCTGCCGAGCGAGCTCCCAGTTCACGGGTCCGCTCGACGCGGACATCACTCGTTGCAGTTCGCGGAACAGCGGCGCGTCCTTGAACGCGTCCGGGTCCCCCGCGCCGAAGTCGAACCCGCCGCTCATCGCTCCCATCGTACGCGGCCCTCTCGATACGATGTCGGCCGTGTCCGAGCCTGTCCTGGTGCGCATCTCGGCCGAACCCCTCTCCGTCGACGAGGCGCTCGGGTTCGTCGGCGACGCGGGGGCGGGCGGCACGTGTGTGTTCGTCGGGACCGTGCGAGACCGGTCCGGCGCGGGGGTGGTCCGCGGGCTCCACTACGAGGCCTGGGACGAGCTCGCGATCGAGCGCCTGCGCGAGATCGCGAGCGAGATGCGCGACGGCTGGCCGCTCCGGCGCGTGGCGATCCTCCACCGGACGGGCGACCTCGCGGTGGGCGAGGCCTCGGTCGTGGTGGCGTGCTCCGCGCCGCATCGCGCCGAGGCCTTCGAGGCTTGCCGCCACGGGATCGAGCGGCTGAAGGAGGACGTCCCGATCTGGAAGAAGGAGGACCTCGTGTCGGGCGAGGCCCAGTGGGTGATGGGAAGCTAGGTGGGCCGCGACCTCGCGCTCGACCTCGGCAGTGCCAACACCCTCGTCTATCGGCAGGGCGACGGCGTCGTCTTCGACGAGCCGACCGTCGTGGCGATGCACGGCGGCAACGGGCGCGTCGTCGCGATGGGCGAGGAAGCCTGGCAGATGCTCGGCGGCGACTCCGGCAACGTCCTTGCCGTCCGGCCACTGCGCGAGGGGACGATGACGGAGTTCGACGTGACGCAGCGGATGCTGGCGGTGGTCTTCCAGCGCGTCGGGGTCACGAGGTTCCCCAAGCCGAGGGTCCTGGTCTGCATCCCGCCGTCGTCCTCGGCGGTGGAGCGGCGCGCGATCGAGCGGGCGGTCCGCTACGCGGGCGGGCGACAGATCGTCCCCGTGGAGGAGCCGCTTGCCGCCGCGGTCGGCGCGAACCTGCCGGTGCACGAGCCGATCGGCAACCTGATCGCCGACATCGGCGGCGGGCGGTCGGAGATGGCCGTCGTCTCGATGGGCGGGGTCGTGTCGGGACGTTCGGCCAGCGTGGGCGGGTACGACCTCGACGCCGCCGTCCAGGAGCACCTGCGCTCCGTGTACGGCGTCGCGATCGGTGAGAAGTCGGCCGAGGAGCTGAAGATCGCGATCGGGTCCGCGTTCCCCTCGCCCACCGGGCGGGCGGCGACGGTGATCGGCCGGGAACTCTCGACCGGGAACACGGTCGAGGTCAAGCTCGAGGAGGACGAGCTCCGGCAGGCGATGGCGCCGGCCGTCCGCAGGATCGTGGAGGAGGCGCGGCTGACGCTGGCGGAAGCGCCCCCGGAGCTGACCCACGACGTGCTCGAGACGGGGATGTTCCTCACGGGCGGGGGCAGCCTGTTGCGCGGCCTGGACATGCTCCTCGCCCAGGAGTGCGAGGTGCCGGTCCACGTGGTCGAACACCCGCTGGAGACCGTCGTGAGCGGCGCCGGGAGGATGCTCGAGCACCTCGACGACTACCGCTCGGCCTTCCAGCTGCTCCGGCGGGTGGGACCGTGACGTTCTCGATCGCGGCCGCCGATCCGGACGCGGGGGACTGGGGGATCGCGGTCGCGTCCCGGTTCCCGTGCGTGGGCGCCGTCGTGCCGTGGGCGAAGGCCGGCGTCGGCGCGGTCGCGACACAGTCCTGGGCGAACACGGCCTTCGGGCCGGACGGGCTCGCGTTGATGGCCGGCGGGGTCCCGGCCGACGACGCCCTCGCCCGGCTGCTCGACGACGACGAGGGTCGCGAGGACCGCCAGGTCGGCCTCGTCGACGGCGCCGGTCGCGCCGCCACGTTCACCGGAGCGACGTGCATGGACTGGGCCGGTGGCGTGACCGGCCCGGGGTTCGCCGCGCAGGGGAACATCCTCGTGGGGGAGGCGGTCGTGGCGGCCCTCTCGGACACGTTCGCCGGGACCGAGGGCGATCTCTGCGACCGCCTGCTCGCCGCCCTCCTCGCGGGCGACGCCGCCGGTGGAGACCGGCGCGGTCGGCAATCGGCGGCGCTGCTGGTCGTCCGAGAAGGGGGCGGCTACGAGGGGCGCAACGATCGGTACATCGACCTCCGAGTCGACGATCACCCCGAAGCCCCCACGGAGCTCGCACGGCTGTTCGAAGTCTGGGACACCACGATGCTGGTGCGCAACGACCCGCTGCTGGCGGCCACGCCCGAGCTCGTCGGCGACCTGCAGCGGCGCCTCGGCGTGCTGGGGAAGTACGACGGAGCCGTCTCCGGGGAGCTCGACGACGCGACGAGGGCGGCGCTCGCCGAGTGGGCGGGTGAGTTCAACCTCGAAGGCCGGTTGCGCGACGACGACCAGGTCTCCAACCAGCTCGTCGCGGAGATCCGCGACGTGACGCCCGAGATCTCGGGCTAGCTCGGGCCGGACGTGGCCTTCTCGAGGAGCCCGATCAGGGCGGATCCCGCCAGGTACAGCGCGAACGCGAGGGCGGCGGCGGCGACCGCGACGGCGACGATCAGGCCCAACGTGCCGATCAGGCGGTCGTGCCAGGTGAGGCTGTCGTGGGAGATCGAGAGCCGCTCGAAGTTCGTCGGG
>DASUPO010000010.1:0-44613 GCA_036281075.1 Actinomycetota bacterium
GCCCTTCCAGTTGGTGGTGGTGGCGGCCGAGGTGATCGTGATCCCGCGCTCGCGCTCCTGAACCATCCAGTCCATCTGCGCGGTGCCTTCGTGGACCTCGCCGATCTTGTACGCCTTGCCCGTGTAGTACAGGATCCGCTCGGTCGTCGTGGTCTTGCCCGCGTCGATGTGGGCCATGATCCCGATGTTGCGCGTGCGAGCGAGGGGGTACTCGCGGATCGCGAGCCCCTTCCCCCCGTCCTTGACCTTCTGTTCGGTCGTCGCCACCTGCATCCTCTCCGCGGGGACCGCCATCACGGCATCCCCTCCACACGGGAAACCGGCCCCTGAGGGCCGGCCGGGTGCTCCTCCTCGATCACCATCGGTAGTGCGCGAAAGCCTTGTTCGCCTCGGCCATCTTGTGCATGTCCTCCCGGCGCTTCACCGACGCCCCCTGGCCGTTGGAGGCATCCATGATCTCAGCGACGAGCCGCTCGGCCATCGAGTTCTCTCGCCGGCCCCGGGAGAAGTTCACGAGCCACCGGAGCGCGAGCGTCGTTCCGCGGTTCGGCTTGACCTCCACCGGCACCTGGTAGGAGGCGCCGCCCACGCGACGCGACTTCACCTCGAGCATCGGCCGGACGTTCTCCACGGCGCGCTTGAGCGTGATCACCGGGTCGTTCGCGGTCTTCTGGCTGATCTGCTCGAGCGCCTCGTACACGATGTGCTCGGCCACCGTCTTCTTCCCGTGCAGCAGCACCTTGTTCACGAGCTGCGTCACGAGCGGGTTCTGATAGACGGGATCGGGCGTGATCCCGCGGCGTACGGCAGGGCCCTTGCGCGGCATGGCTACTCGCCGCCCTTCTTGGCGCCGTAGCGCGACCGGGCCTTGCGGCGGTCTCGGACGCCCGCGGTGTCGAGCGTCCCGCGCACGATCTTGTAGCGGACGCCGGGCAGGTCGCGGACGCGACCGCCGCGCACGAGCACGATCGAGTGCTCCTGGAGGTTGTGTCCCACGCCGGGGATGTAGACCGTCACCTCGATCCCGGAGGTCAGCCGCACGCGGGCGACCTTGCGGAGGGCGGAGTTCGGCTTCTTGGGGGTCATCGTGTAGACCCGGGTGCAGACCCCACGCCGCTGCGAAGAGCCCTTCAGCGCGGGGCTCTTCGTCCGCTTCCTGGGCCGGGACCGGCCCTTCCGCACGAGTTGTTGGATGGTGGGCATGGCGTTCTCGTCTGCACTCTTCCTTTTTCAGCCGCCGGGACCGTTGGGCCTCGGGTCAGAGTCGGAGCGGAACCGTTGGGGCGCAGACCACAAGCCGTCACCCCTCGGGTTGGCGCATCGACCGGAGCCGGGCGCCCGACGTTGTCCGCCGTGCTCGGGCGCGACCGCCAAAGCTACTGGTCGTGAGCACGAGATGTCAACCGCGCCGGGTGCCATCCGGGTGTGAGGGCCCGGCCCGCGCGGCTGCGGTCCCAGGGTACCCGCGGCACCCCGGGACCGACACGCGCCGGGTCTACTCCTCCTCGGAGCGCGAGACGCCGCCGAGCATGCTCTCCGCCTGCTGACGGGTGAGGCCGACCAGGGCCGGCTCCGCCTCCGCGCCGTCGGCCAGCTCGGCCAGCTCCCGCTGCCGGGCCAACCAGTACTCGGGGATCGCGTCGGGCTTGATCTTGACCCCGACGTTGCGGTACCGGCTCATGCCGGTCCCCGCCGGGATCAGCTTCCCGATGATCACGTTCTCCTTCAGACCGAGGAGCGGATCGGCCTTGCTCTGGATCGCAGCGTCCGTGAGGACCCTCGTCGTCTCCTGGAACGACGCGGCGGAGAGCCACGAGTCCGTCGCCAGGGAGGCCTTCGTGATCCCCAGCAGCACGGGTCGCGCCGAGGCCGGCACGCTGCCCGACTCGACGACCTCCTGGTTCGTCTCCTCGAAGACGCGCCGGTTCACGAGGTCGCCCGGCAGGAGGTCCGTCTCGCCCGGCTCGATGATGTGCACCTTCCGGAGCATCTGCCGCGCGATCAACTCGATGTGCTTGTCGTGGATCGTGACGCCCTGCGACCGGTAAACCTGCTGAACCTCGTCGACGAGGTGCAACTGGAGCGCGAGGACGCCCTCGACCCGCAGCTTCTCGTGCGGGTTCACCGATCCCTCGGTCAGCTGCTGGCCGACCTCGACCTTGTCGCCGTTCGCGACGGTGAGCCGCGCGCGGAACGACACCTGGTACTCGACCATGTCGCCGGTCTCGTCCGTGACACGGATCCGGCGCACGTGCTTCTCGTCGTCGTCCTCGATCGCCACCTCACCCGAGAGCTCGGTGATCTGCGCCATCCCCTTGGGGTTGCGAGCCTCGAACAGCTCGACCACCCGCGGCAGGCCGTGCGTGATGTCCTCACCGGCGATCCCGCCGGTGTGGAACGTCCGCATCGTGAGCTGCGTGCCCGGCTCGCCGATCGACTGGGCCGCGATGATGCCGACCGCCTCGCCGATGTCGACGAGCCGTCCGGTCGCGAGCGACCGGCCGTAGCAGGCCTGGCACACGCCGATCTCCGCCTCGCACGTGATCACCGAGCGGACCTGGGCCGTCTCGGCCCCGGACTCGATCACCGCCTCCGCCAGCTCGTCGGACAGCTCGGCTCCGCGGGCCGCGATCTTCTTGCCGTCGACCTTCACGTCCTCGGCGAGGACCCGGCCGAACAGCGACGTGTCCGTGTGGGCCGCGTTGACCGTTGACCCGTCAGGCCGGACCACGTTCACCTGGGCGGTGATCGACCGGTCGGTCCCGCAGTCCTCCTCTCGGACGATCACCTCCTGGGCGACGTCCACGAGGCGGCGCGTCAGGTACCCGGAGTCGGCGGTCCGCAGGGCCGTGTCGGCCAGGCCCTTCCGGGCGCCGTGGGTCGAGATGAAGTACTCCAGGACCGACAGCCCCTCGCGGAAGTTCGACTTGATCGGGCGCGGGATGATCTCGCCCTTCGGGTTGGCAACGAGGCCGCGCATCCCCGCCAGCTGACGGATCTGCATGATGTTCCCGCGAGCGCCCGAGTTGGCCATCATGTAGATCGGGTTGGTCGCGGTGAACTGGGCCTCCATCGCGTCCTTGACCTCGTCGGTGGCTTGCGTCCAGATCTCGATGAGCTCCTGCCGGCGCTCGTCGTCGGTGATGATGCCCTTCCGGTACTGCTGCTCGACCTTCTGGGCGCGCTTCTCGTGCTCGTCCAGGATCCGCTGCTTCTCCGGGGGCGTGGTGACGTCCTCGACGCCCAGGGTGACCCCCGCGCGCGTGGCGTAGTGGAATCCGAGGTTCTTCAGGTTGTCGAGCACGAGCTCGACCTGGGCGCGGTCGTATCGGTGCACGACCTCGTCGACGAGACGAGCCACGTCCGGCTTCAGCACCGGCTCGTTGCGGAACTCGAAGTCGTCGGGGAAGGCCGTGTTGAACACGATCCGACCGATCGTCGTCCTGATCACGGGCGCCCGCCCGGCCCACTCCTCGGCCCCCGGGTCGTACCCCTCGGGCAGGAGCTCCTCGGGCATCGACTTGCCGGTGAGCCGGACCCGGACCGGGTCGTGGAGCGGATGACCCCGGTCGAGCGCCAGGAGCGCCTCGGCGACCGAGCCGAACGTCGGGGCGTCCTCGTCCTTCACGCCCTCGTTCTGGGCCAGCGTCAGGTAGTAGAGCCCCAGCACCATGTCCTGGGACGGCGTCGCGATCGGCCGGCCGTGCGCCGGCGACAGGATGTTGTTCGTCGACAGCATCAGGATCCGAGCCTCGGCCTGCGCCTCCGAGGACAGCGGCACGTGCACCGCCATCTGGTCGCCGTCGAAGTCGGCGTTGAACGCCGCGCACACGAGCGGGTGGATCTTGATCGCCTTTCCCTCGACCAGGACCGGCTCGAACGCCTGGATCCCCAGTCGGTGCAGTGTCGGCGCTCGGTTCAGCAGCACGGGGTGCTCGCGGATCACCTCTTCGAGCACGTCCCAGACCTGTGGCCGTGCTCGCTCGACCATCCGCTTCGCGCTCTTGATGTTCTGCGCGAGGTTCTGATCGACGAGCCGCTTCATCACGAACGGCTTGAACAGCTCGAGCGCCATCTGCTTCGGGAGCCCGCACTGGTGCAGGCGGAGCTCCGGCCCGACCACGATCACGGACCGCCCGGAGTAGTCGACGCGCTTGCCGAGCAGGTTCTGACGGAACCGGCCCTGCTTGCCCTTCAGCATGTCCGACAGCGACTTCAGCGGGCGGTTGCCCGGTCCGGTCACGGGCCGGCCACGCCGCCCGTTGTCGAACAGCGCGTCCACGGCCTCCTGGAGCATCCGCTTCTCGTTGTTGACGATGATCTCCGGCGCCTGGAGGTCCAGGAGTCGCTTCAGGCGGTTGTTGCGGTTGATCACGCGGCGGTACAGGTCGTTCAGGTCCGAGGTCGCGAAGCGACCGCCGTCGAGCTGCACCATCGGCCGCAGGTCCGGCGGGATCACGGGGATCGCGTCCAGGACCATGCCCATCGGGTTGGAGCGACCGTCGACGAAGTTGGAGGCAACCTTCAGGCGCTTGATCGCCTTCAGACGCTTGGTGCCCTTGCCGTTCTCGATCGTTTCCCGGAGCGCGTCACCCTCGATCGTGACGTCGTAGTCCTGGAGCAGCCGCTTGATCGCCTCGGCGCCCATCCCACCGTCGAAGTAGTCCGCGAAGCGCTCCCGCAGCGACCGGTAGACCGCGTCGTCCGCCACCAGCTGCTTGATCTTCAGGCCCTTGAAGGCGCTCAGCACGTCGTCCAGGTGCTGGACCTCCCGGCCCGCTGCCTCGTGGATCCGCTCGACGTCTCGCTGGGCCTCGCGCTTGGCGGCCGACAGCTGGGCGCCCTTCGCGCCCTCGCCCTCGAGCTCCTTGAGCCGGTCCTCCAGCTCCGACAGCCGATGCTTGACCTGGTCGTCGCGGTCGGCCTCGATCTCGCGCTTCTCGGCCTCGAGCTCCTCCTCGATCGCCGGGAGCTCCTTGTGCCGGCGCTCGTCGTCCACCCGCGTGACCACGTAGGCGGCGAAGTAGATGATCCGCTCGAGGTCCTTGGGGGCGATGTCCAGGAGGTAGCCCAGGCGGGAGGGAACGCCCTTGAAGTACCAGATGTGGGTCACCGGGGCGGCCAGTTCGATGTGCCCCATGCGGTCGCGCCGGACCTTGGAGCGGGTGATCTCCACGCCGCAGCGCTCGCAGATGATGCCCTTGAAGCGAACGCGCTTGTACTTGCCGCAGTGGCACTCCCAGTCCCTGGTCGGACCGAAGATACGCTCGCAGAACAGCCCGTCCTTCTCCGGCTTCAGCGTGCGGTAGTTGATCGTCTCCGGCTTCTTGACCTCGCCGTTCGACCACGCGCGGATCTGATCCGCGGTCGCCAGCCCGATCCGAAGCTCGTCGAAGTAGTTCACATCCAGCACGTCGGCCTCCGCCTCCTCAAACCCTCAACCCGTCCCCGCACTCGGTACAACGCGTCCGTATTCCCCCGGGCGCTCAATCGAAGTCCGCCCCCGCGGGCTCGCGACGGCTGAGGTCGATCCCCAGCTCCTCCGCGGCCCGGAACACGTCCTCGTCCGTCTCGCGCAGCTCGATCTCCTCGCCGGCCGCGGAGCGGACCTCGACGTTCAGCGAGAGCGACTGCATCTCCTTGATCAGCACCTTGAACGACTCGGGGATCCCCGGCTCCGGGATGTTCTCCCCCTTCACGATCGCCTCGTAGACCTTCACGCGGCCGAGGACGTCGTCGGACTTGATCGTGAGCAGCTCCTGCAGCGCGTACGCAGCGCCGTAGGCCTCGAGCGCCCAGACCTCCATCTCGCCGAACCGCTGGCCGCCGAACTGCGCCTTCCCGCCGAGGGGCTGCTGCGTGATCATCGAGTAGGGCCCCGTCGACCGAGCGTGGATCTTGTCGTCCACGAGGTGGAGCAGCTTCAGGATGTAGGCAACGCCCACGGTGACGGGCTCCTCGTACGGTTGCCCGTTGCGTCCGTCGAACAGGCGCGCCTTGCCGACCTCGTTCACGAGCTTCTCCCCGTCCGCGCTCGGGTGCGAGCTCGCGATCGCCGCGATGATCTCGTCCTCCTTGGCGCCGTCGAACACCGGCGTCGCGACGTGGACGGGCCCGGCGTGGTCGTCGCCGCCCTTGGCGAAGCCGACCATCGCCGCGTATCCGAGGTGAGCCTCCAGCACCTGGCCGAGGTTCATCCGCGACGGGACGCCCAACGGGTTCAGGATGATGTCGACGGGCGTGCCGTCCTCGAGGAACGGCATGTCCTCCTCGGGCAGGATCGTCGAGATCACGCCCTTGTTGCCGTGGCGCCCGGCGAGCTTGTCGCCGTCGGAGATCTTCCGCTTCTGCGCGACGTAGACCCGGACCAGCTGGTTCACGCCGGGCGGCAGCTCGTCACCGTCGTCGCGGTTGAACACGCGGACGCCGATCACCTTGCCCGACTCGCCGTGCGGCACCTTCAGCGAGGTGTCACGGACCTCACGTGCCTTCTCGCCGAAGATCGCGCGCAGCAGGCGCTCCTCCGGCGTGAGCTCCGTCTCCCCCTTGGGGGTGACCTTGCCCACGAGGTAGTCGCCGGGGTTCACCTCAGCCCCGATCCGCACGATCCCGCGCTCGTCGAGGTCCTTCAGGATCTCCTCGGAGACGTTCGGGATGTCCCGGGTGATCTCCTCGGCGCCGAGCTTCGTGTCGCGGGCGTCGACCTCGTGCTCCTCGATGTGGATCGAGGTGAGGACGTCGTCCTTCACGAGACGCTCCGAGATGATGATCGCGTCCTCGTAGTTGTGGCCCTCCCAGGGCATGTACGCCACGAGGAGGTTCTTGCCGAGGGCGATCTCGCCCTGGTCGGTCGAGGGACCGTCGGCGATGACCTGTCCCTTGGAGACCTTGTCGCCGATGTCGACGACCGGCTTCTGGTTGAAGTTCGTGCCCTGGTTCGTCCGGCGGAACTTGATCAGCTCGTAGGTGTGCAGCTTGCCGTTGCGCTCACGCACCACGATCTCTTCCGCGGACACGTCCTCGACGACGCCCGCGTCCTCGGCGATCAGCACGTCGCCCGCGTCCACGGCCGCCCGGTACTCGACGCCGGTCCCGACGAGCGGGGCCTCCGCGCGCAGCAACGGGACGGCCTGCTTCTGCATGTTCGCGCCCATCAGGGCGCGGTTCGCGTCGTCGTGCTCCAGGAACGGGATCAGCGCCGCGGCGACCGAGACCAGCTGCTTCGGCGAGACGTCCATGTAGTCGACCTCGGCGGCCGGCACCGAGTCGACCTCGCCGCCCTTGCGGCGGACGAGGACCGAGTCGCCGACGATCTTGCCGGTCTTCAGGTCGTAGACCGTGTTCGCCTGCGCGATCACGTGCCGGTCCTCCTCGTCGGCCGACAGGTAGTCGATCTTCGAAGTGATCTTGCCGGCCTCGACGCGCCGGTACGGGGTCTCGATGAACCCGAACTCGTTGATGCGGCCGTAGCTCGACAGCGACCCGATCAGGCCGATGTTCGGACCCTCCGGCGTCTCGATCGGGCACATGCGCCCGTAGTGCGACGGGTGCACGTCGCGCACCTCGAACCCGGCGCGCTCGCGGGAGAGGCCGCCGGGGCCGAGGGCGCTCAGGCGCCGCTTGTGGGTCAGGCCCGAGAGCGTGTTCGTCTGATCCATGAACTGGGAGAGCTGCGACGTGCCGAAGAACTCCTTGATCGACGCCACCACGGGGCGGATGTTGATCAGCGTCTGCGGCGTGATCGCCTCGACGTCCTGGGTGGTCATGCGCTCCTTGACGACCCGCTCCATGCGACTGAGGCCGATGCGGATCTGGTTCTGGATCAGCTCGCCCACAGACCGGAGACGGCGGTTGCCGAAGTGGTCGATGTCGTCGGGGTCGTAGCCCTCCTCGCCGGCGTGCAGCTTCACGAGATAGGCGACGGTCTTGAGGATGTCCTCGAACGTGAGGACCGCCTTGTACTTGGGCGCGCCCTGGCCCGCGGCCTCCTCCTTCAGCATCGCCGAGAAGACCCGGTAGCGGATCTGCTCGAAGGCCTTCTTGTCGGGATTGTCGAGCTCCGCGAGGCCCCGGTGGTGGGCCCGCAACTGCTTCTGCAGCTCGCCCTCGGCCGCGCCGAGCTTCTTGTCGACCTTGTGGCGGCCGACCCGGGCGACGTCGTAGCGCTTGGGGTTGAAGAACAGGTTCTCGAGGAGGGTCTTCGCGCTCTCGGCCGTGGGCGGCTCGCCCGGCCGGAGCTTGCGGTAGATGTCCTCGAGCGCCTCCTCCTGGGTCTCGACGTGGTCCTTCTCGAGGGTGTTCTCGATCGACGGCGCGTTCTCGAAGAGCTTGCGGATCTCCTCCGCGCTGAACCCGAGGGCCTTGAGGAACACGGTGACGTTCTGGCGACGCTTGCGGTCGATCCGGACGCCCACCGTGTCCTTCTTGTCCACGTCGAACTCGAGCCAGGCGCCGCGCGATGGGATGATCTTCGCGATGAAGACGTCGCGGTCCGAGGTCTTGTCCGGCTCCTTGCTGAAGTACACGCCCGGGGAACGGACCAGCTGAGAGACCACGACCCGCTCGGTGCCGTTGATGATGAACGTGCCCCGGTCGGTCATCATCGGGAAGTCCCCGAGGAAGACCTCCTGCTCCTTGATCTCGCCGGTGACCTTGTTGACGAAGGTCGCCTCGACGAACAACGGAGCGGAGAACGTGATGTCCTTGTCCCGGCACTCCTCTTCCGAGAACTTCATATCCCGGAACTCGTGCTTGCCGAAGTACAACTGGAACTGCTCGGTGAAGTCCTCGATGGGCGAAACCTCTTCGAGGACCTCCTTGAGGCCTTCGTTCAGGAGCCGGTCGAAGGACTCCTTCTGGATCGCAACGAGGTCGGGGAGCTGGAGGACCTCGTCGAGCTTGGCGAAACTGACGCGATTCCGAACAGGAACGAGCTGGTCAGGCAAACAGAACCCCTCCCGGGAGACGTCGAGGGCGCACGGCAGGGCGCGGTGGACGACACGGCAAACGAGCAGTGTACGCGGAGAAGCAGGCACCGTCAACGGAGCCTGCCCGGACGGCGGGTTCCGTTGAGGGTACGCCCTCACCACCACGCCGGTCAACCCGCCCGGAGCGGCCCTCGACCGGCAGCCTCCCAGGCCATCCGGGCCGACGCGAGCGCGGATGTGTCCTTCTCGTGCGGCTGATGGCCCGGCCGTCGGGGCAGCGATAGGGTCGGCGCACGATGGCCTCCGACCCCGCCTCCTCCCGCCGGTGGCGTCCGCGGACCCGCAGGAGGCGGGTGACCCTCGCGATCTGGGCCGGCGTGGCCACGGCCCTGGTCCTGCTCCTGCTCGACGGCCTCTGGGCTGGGAGGAACCTGGTCCGCGGCCTCACGCGCGCGAGATCCGAGCTGATCGTCGCGATCGAGTCCGTGGTCACCGGCGACGCCGACGCCGCCGGTCCGCACTTCGAGGCCGCCCGGCTAGCCGCCGACGAGGCCGTCGGCGCTGCCGGCCACCCCTCGCTGGAGCTCGCCGGGCTCCTCCCCGTGATCGGGGACAACATCGACGCCGCCGCCGCGGTCGCCGACGCCTCGGCGGCGACCGCGTCGGCCGGCGACACGATGGTGACGGCGGCTCGTGAGCTCGGATGGACCGACATCCGGATCCCGGCCTCCAGCGCGATCGGCCGACTCGACCTGGACGCGATCACGGCCGCGCAGGCATCGATGAACCGCGTGGTGTCGCGGCTCCGGGTGGCGGCCTCGATCCTCGGGTCGGTCGGGGACGACGGTTTGATCGGGCCCGTCGCCACGGGGTACCGGGACGCGGTGGAGGCCCTCGATCAGCGCTCGGACCTCGCGGCGAGGTTCCGCGACGCGATGCGCCTGGCCACCACGATGTTCTCGGGCGAGCGTCGATATCTCGTCGTCGTCCCCGCGCTCGGGGTCACGCGTCCGCACGGCGGCGCCCCGGCGGCGGTCGGCGTCCTGACCGCGACCGAGGGGGACCTGGACCTCGATCCGATGATCCCGGCGCCCAGGGCGTTCGCCCAGGTCGCCGGGTCGCCCGACTGGCCCAGCACCGCGCGCGCGCTGCTGACCGCCGCCGACGTCACCGGGATCGACGCCCCGGACGGGGTGATCCAGCTCGACGCCGTCGCGCTGCAGGACCTCGTCTGGGCGATCGGCGACGTGCCCGCGGACGATCGGACGCTTCCCTTGTCGGATCTCACGACCACGACCGCCCTCGAGATCGAAGCGTTCCAGACCAACGTTCCGGCGAGGGCGGCCGCACGGCACGCGGCGTGGGCCGACGCGGTCGTGCGGGCGCTGCTCGGGCATCGTCCCGGTGTCGAGTCATTCGCGCTCGCGACGGCCTCCTCGACGCGCGATCGGCATCTGGCGATCTTCGTGCCCGAACGGCGAGGCAAGGCGCTGCTGCGGTCGCTCGGGCTCGACGGCCGGGCGCTGATCGGCCGGCCGGACGTGTTCCCCGTGGCGGCGACCTGGTCCACGCGGGGCGACGCCCACGTCGGGGCGTTCGTGGACGTGAGCGTCCGCGAGTCGATCCGGATCCGCCAGGACGGCTCCGCGAGTGTGACCGCCGTCGTGCTGTTCGAGAACGGCGCTGGCACGGAGCCGCCGTCGGTCCTGCTCGGACGGCTCGCGGATGGCCAGCCGGTCGGGACGTTCTCCGCCGGGGTGACGCTCTACGCCCCCCGGAGCGCGAGGAACCTGGTCGCGGAGACCAGCCGTCCGAGTCCGATCGAGGTCGGTCGCGCGTTCCGGTTGACGACGGTGACCGGGTCGGTCGCGATCGTCGGGGGAGGAACGACCACGCTCACGGTCACGTACACGGTGGACGACGCGGTGCGGGTCGTGGGCGACGCCCGCGAGTTGCGGCTCCGAGTGCTCCCGCAGCCCACGCTCGCCGGCGTGCGGCACGTCGTTCGGATCTCGCTCCCGGAGGACTCGACGATCCTGTCGGCGTCACCGCAGCTCGACCGCCGCGGGAACAACGTGACGTTCTCGGCGGTTCGCAACGGACCCGTGGACCTGTTGCTCCGGTTCGCGGTGACGCAGCCCTAGCCGATCACCTGTGGGGTCAGCGGCTCCCCGCTCGCCTCCGGCAACCTCGTGAGCGGGAGGTCCGATGGGTCCTCGTCCTCCTGCCGCACGGCTTCGAGGAGATCCGCGATCGCGTTCGCGATCCGGGCTCCCTGATCGCTGGACGCGACCCGAACGCCGCGCTCGTACAGGACGGTGAAGAAGTCTTCGAGGATCGCGCGCTGGTCGCCCAGGAGCGAGGCTTCCGATACGTTGAGCGCCCTGGACAGTCGGGCGAGGGTCTGGATCGATGGCTCGACGTGTCCGTTCTCGTAGCGGGACAACCGGGCCTTCGGGATGCCGGAGATGTCTTCCAACTCCGACTGACTCAGACCGGCCGCGATCCGTGCTTCACGGAGACGTTGTCCGAAATGCTTTCCGTCGCTTTGCCTCATGCTTTTCTCCCCCTCGCCCAGACGCGGCAGACGCTAGCACACGGGTTGCCGGAAGGGGAACCCGGGGGTGCCGGCGCAGCCGGCACCCCGGGTCAGCACGAGCTACTTGACTTCGACCGTCGCGCCCTCGGCCTCGAGCCGCTCCTTCGCCTGCGCCGCAGCGTCCTTGTCCACCCGCTCCAGGACGGGCTTCGGGGCGCCGTCGACGAGATCCTTGGCCTCTTTCAGGCCCAGCGTCGTGAGCTCCCGGACCGCCTTGATGACCTGGATCTTCTTGTCGCCGGTCGCCGCAAGGATCACGTCGAACTCGGACTGCTCCTCGTCCGCGGCTTCGGCGCCCGCGGGCGCGCCGGGCGCGGCCATCATCATCGGCGCGGCCGCGGCCGCCTGCACGTCGAACGTCTCCTCGAACGCCTTGATGAACTCGGAGAGCTCGAGGAGCGTCATGTCCTTGAACTGCTCCAGCAGGTCGTCGGTTCCCATCTTCGACTTGGTCGCCACGGTCTACTCCTTCCCTTCGTCGTTCTTGGTCTCTTCGTCTGTGTCGGCCTCAGTCTGTGTCGATGGCGCTGCATCCGATCCGGTTTCCGTCTCAGGCGCGGCTTCCGTGTCCGGTGGGGCCGCTGCCTCGGTCGCGGCCTCCGGTGGGATGTCGGACTCCGCCTCGGGCGCGGCCTCCGTCTCGGGCATCGCCTCGCATTCCGCGGGCGTGTCCTCGGGCAGCTTCGCCTTGAACGCCTCGAGCAGCGACAGGAACCGGGCTTGCGCCGCCTGCAACGTCGCCGCGGCGCGAGACATCTCGCTCTTCATCATGCCCGCGAGCTTCGAGAGCATGACCTCGCGGGACTCGAGGTCGGCCAGCGACTTCGCCTCGTCGGCGGAGAGCAGGCGGCCCTCCACGAACCCGCCCTTGAGGACGAAGGTGGGGAACCTCTTCGCGGCGTTCGTGACGCTCTTGGCCGCCGCGACCGGGTCCTCCTGGACGAATGCCACGGCGCTCGGTCCGTCGACCAGGGATCCGAGGTCGGATGCATCCGTGTCCTCGAGGGCCCGGCGCATCAGCGTGTTCTTGATCACCGCGAACCTCGCGCCACTCTCACGCAGGGATGCGCGGAGCTCGGTGATCTCGGACACGGTGAGGCCGCGGTACTCGGTGAGCAGCAGCGCCGCGGAGCCCTCGATCTGCTCCTTCAGCTCCGCGACCCGCTCGATCTTCTGGGTACTCGGCATCGCGCCTCCTGTACATGAAAGAACGCGTCCCCGCAGACAGCGGAGACGCGCTGGGCGCGATCCGTGTGGCCTCGCGGCCACTCGCCTCGGCAGGTGCCCTGGACGGGATTACGCGCTCACGCGCCCCTGCTGTCTGCGGCAGCGCCCAGGGTACCAGCGGGGAGAGCCTGGGCGATGCGACGTCCCGGTGGCAAGACGCGCTTCTCGGCGATGCGCGAGCAGATCGAGAACTCGTCGGCGATCTCGGAGTTGCGCGTTCGCTCTCTCAGGCCCCGCTACGAGGGCGCCGCGAATCTCGCCGAGTTGGCCCTCGTTCGATCCACCCGCCCGTAGACCTCCCAGTGCACCCCAACCCCCACCGGACGGCGGGTCCGTTCGGTGGACAGGTTCGTTCTCGGTTGACGCGACAGGAAGAGCCGGGCGGGATCTCAGAGGTGAAGACGCGACGCAACTCCACAGGGCATGCGACGCGACGCGGAAGGCCGGCTTGAGCCGGCCTCCCGCGTGGCCGTCGGATCGCCTAGGACTTCGTGAACTTGAAGTTGGCCCTGTGGTACGTGCCGTCGTCGAGCTTCACGATCAACTGCCGGCACGTCCCCGCCCAGCCCCTGTCGGTCTTCCAGACGTACGTGTACGTCTCGGTCGAGGCGTCGTACTGGAGGCTGCTTCCGCCAGCCGTCACCACCGACTCGATCGCGTCCACGTCGGCGTTCGAGCCGCAGGTGATCGTCTTCGAGGTCGGGTAGTAGGTCGGGTCGCCAGATGCATCGGTCCCGGCCTGGGCGAAGATGTCCAAGCCTTGGTCGCCGCCGATCTTGAACTTGACTGGCACGGCGCTCCCGGCCTTCACGACGTTCAGGACGTAGTTCCCATCGGCGTCCTTGTTGTCGACGGGCCGCAGGAACCCGGTCCACTCGTAGATCACGCTGTAGGTGCACGTCGCCGTGGCCGTGTGCCCGACGTTGTCGCTGGCTTCGGGCGAGTCGACCGACTTGCCACCGACCGAGGACGTGTCGAGCGGCACCGATCCGCTCGGGGCACTCGCGAGCCCCGACTCGCCATCCGATGCCTGCCAGCTGGCCCACGCGGTGCTGCCGAGGATCAGGGGGGCGGCCGGGCAGTCGGTGAACGCGACGCTCGGCCCGTCCGCATCGACCTGGACCATCAGGCTGGCCTGGGCCGAGACGTTGCCGGCGGCGTCGGACGCCGTGCCGGTCGCGGTGTGCGAGCCGCTCGTGCCGTAGGTCTGGGCGGCCGCCACGGCCGCCACGCCGCTGCCGACGCTTCCGTCCTCGAGGTCCGGGTCACCGTTGCCGGTGAACGAGACCGTGACCGTGTCTTCGAACCAGCCGCCGTCGCCCGCGTACTCGGGATCACGGTCGGCGGCTGCAGTCGGGGCGTTGGGGGCCCCCATGTCGACGACCACGGGGAGCGAGGCGCCCGAGTAGCCGCTCGACAGGCTGCCGTCCGAAGCCCTCACCCGGTACACCCAGGTGCCCTCCGCCTCGGCGCTCGGGCCGGCGAAGGTGTACGACGGGCTAGTCAGGCCCGAGGCCACGACCGAGTAGCCGGCGTCGTCCGCGTCCTCGTGCTCGAGCGTGTACGTGATCGGGTTGCTCTCGGCATCCGTCGAGGCCGTCCACGACAGCGTGAACTCACCGCTGTTGTTGGGGTTGGTGCCCGCCGAGACGAACGGATCACCCGGCGTCGTCGGCGCCGTGTTCGCCGGCGCCTCGACGCGGAGTGTGAAGGTCCCGTCGTTCGTGGTGCCCACGCCTCCGGTCGCGTCGGCCGTGACGAGGGCGTCCCCCGTGGACGCGAGCGTCGATGCGGCGAGCGTGATCGTCTGGGCCGTTCCGCATGACGAGAAGCTCCTCGAGGTCGGCGTGGCCGATACGCCGGTCGGCAGACCGGTCAACGCCACGGTGATCTGGCTCGCGCTGGTCGCGTTGCAGTTGCCTCCTGCGCCCGACGGCCCGCCGTCACCCCCCTGACCCTGGATCTGGATCGCCACGTCGACCCCAGGGCCTCCCTTCGTGACCACGAACCCCTTCGTGCTGCCGGGGCCGATCACGACGTCGTTCACCACGACCGTGTCGGCAAGTGCGATCCCGGACAGCGCCACGGTGGCCGCCGTGAGGACCGTCATGAACCCGAGGCCGCGACTTCGCCGCCTCGCTCGCACGGACGTACCCAGCGTCCACGCGTCACCCATCCTGCTCCTCGTCATCCCATCCTCCTCGTGTGCCGAGCTCTCGAAGCTCCGAACGTCGTCCCGGATCCGCTCCTCCGCGATCGGGTCCCCCGGCCGGTACGGGTTCTCCTCGCCCAACCGGCCTACAGAGGGACCACGATGTTGCGCTTCCGCGCAGCAGAACACATTCGGCGAAAGGCCAGAGATCCTCGGCCCAAGGTCTCTATCGACGGAAGGAACCTCAAGGATCGGGGCGCTGCGGAGAGCTGCCTTCCAGGCAAGCCCTCGATCTATGCCTCGACGACGGCGTCTTCCTCGGCGTCAAGGGTGGCGCCATGCCCGGCGAGACGGCGGAGCTTGTAGTAGACGCCCTGCTTCGTTATCCCGAGGGCATCCGCGACGTCCTCCACGCTCGCGCCGAGCTCCAGGGAGCGCTCGATGCAGCGTGGTTCCAGCTCCTCGAGGTAGCCGCGGAGCACCCGCATCCCCTGTAGCGCTCCCAGCGGGAAGGCATCGGCCTTGCCCGGCCGGATCTGTCGGAGCGCGGCCTCGATCTCGCGATCACTCATCGGCATGGACGGTACGGATGCGAAGTGTCGGCGACAAGACGCTTGACCCGCGAAACGGTCTGTTCGGGTTCCTGTGAAGCGATGTCGTCGGGCACGTTTCCGCTGCTCAACCGCTTTGACGGACGTCCATGGCACCTGCCCTCGCATGACCAAGCCCGCTTCCCGATTCGCGTAGTTTTGCTCATGACGGGCCCCCCCCTCGCTCCCTAGTGTTGCCTTCTGGTGCTGTAGGGACGATGGCCTCCGCCGAAAGAGGGTCCCGGCAGTCCCTTCAGGAGGACGGGTTCCGGCATCTTGCCGGGCGAGAGTTGCGGGGTGGCCTCTGAGGAGCACCCGGCTGTCCGTGCCACGAGCACGACAGCCGGGCGCCTCCCAGAAGTCCGACCGTCGGAGGAGGTAGGGGAATGGAAAGAACATCTTCGGGTGATCGGTGGGCCTTCGGCCGGCCGCATCAGCCCTTCGTAACGCAGCGGAAAAGGCGGTGGTCCGGCGTCGCGGCGATGACCGCAATCTTCATGACTCTCGCCGGCGTGGCGTTGGCCGACCAGGTCGTCAACAACATCGACACGACCGTCGACCCTGCGCTGGAAACTGTCACCATCACAGCAGGCGGCGCTGGCGCGAGCGTGGGCTTCTGGGTTCAGAACAACAACACGATTCCGGCCGGGGACGAATCTGGGTGCAACGCGGCGCCGACTCCGGTGACGATCAGCTTGAGCGTTCCCGCGAACGTCACGGCGAGTGCCTCGAGCGTCGTCGTGAGCGGATGTGGGGATGAGAATGCCCAGTCCGTGACCTTTTCATCGTCTGTGGCTAACGCCTCGGGGTACACGATCGGCGTCTCCGGAGTCGCCGGAGGAGACTCGGGCGGGCTGTACAACGTGGCCCCCGCCAGCTTCAAGCTGATCGTTAACCCGCCGCCGAACACCAAGCCGACGCTCACCCTTCCGGCCAGCATGACGGTCGAGGGCAACACGCTCGGGGGTGCCAACGTCACCTATTCGGGCATCAGCGCGAGCGACACCGAGGATGGGAATCTCACCTCGTCGGTCGTCTGCAACCCTGCCTCGGGCTCGTTCTTCGCTCTGGGTGGACCGCATTCCGTGAACTGCTCGGTCACCGACTCAGGCGGCCTGTCGGACAGCGGCTCGTTCAACGTCACGGTCGTCGACACGACACCGCCGACGCTGACCCTCCCCGCCAACCAGACGGCGGAAGCCACAGGTCCGAGTGGCGCCGCGGTTAGCTTCAGCGCCTCGGCTTCTGATGTCGTGGCCGGTAGCCGCCCGGTGTCGTGCAACCCGACGAGCGGCAGCACCTTCCCGCTCGGTACCACCACGGTGAACTGCTCGGCTTCCGACGGCAACGGCAACTCCGCTTCAGGATCGTTCACGGTGACGGTTCAGGACACGACGCCGCCGACGCTGAACCTGCCCGCGAACATCACCACGACGGCCACGGGCAACTCGCAGGCCACCGTGAACTACACGGCGACCGCCACGGACCTCGTGTCGGGCAGCGTGTCGGTGAACTGCACGCCCGCCTCTGGATCGAGCTTCTCGGTTGGCACCACGACCGTGAACTGCTCGGCCCAGGACGGTGCCGGGAATCAGGCATCCGGCTCGTTCACGGTGACGGTGTCGTTTGACTTCAACGGGTTCTTCCGTCCGATCGACAACATGCCCACAATCAACGTGGTCAAGGCTGGTCAGGGGATCCCCGTGAAGTTCAGCCTCAACGGCAACCAGGGCCTAAGCATCTTCGGCTCCAACTCGCCTTCGTCGACGAAGGTCGTGTGTGACGCGGGTGCCGACCTGGACGCGTTGGAGGAGACCCTAACCGCTGGTGGTAGCAGCCTCAGCTACGACGCATCGGTCGACCAGTACAACTACGTCTGGAAGTCCGACAAGTCGTGGGCAGGCACATGCCGCCGCCTGGACGTGAAGCTCGCAGACGGCTCTGTCAAGTCGGCGAACTTCAAGTTCATGAAGTAGCAGCACCGGCTGAGAGCACCGCTCTCTCCGCCAGCAATGAAGGGACCCCTTCTGGGGTCCCTTCCTGTTGTGGCACTTGTTTCCGAGTCCCCCTCGCATCTCCTGTGCACTACGACGATGTCGCAGAGAACGGTGGCCGGCTTGAGGCCGCCCATCCCGTGAACGAGGCGGATGGGTTCGTCGAGGCGGGAACGTCCAGGGAGACGCGCTATGCCAATTGTGGTGGCGAAGTCGGCCTCGATCTCGTGGGTCGGCGGCCCCCGGTCGTACTGCTTCAGCTAGGCGAGTCGCTCGCGAGCGGCTTCAACCTGACCAGCCCTTGCCGAAGGCCGTAAAGGACCGCCCCCAGCTTCGAGCGGACGCGGAGCTTCGTCAGGATGCTCTGCACGTGTCCCTGTACCGTTCGGGGGCTGAGGAAGAGCGTCTTCGCCAGCTCGTCGGTGGAGAGGCCGTCCGCCAGTCCCTGGAGCACCTCGAGCTCGCGGCTTGTCAGGTCGAACTGACCGGGTCGCTTCTCAGCCTGCCTCCCGTCGCCCCACAACGCTCGCAGGTCCTGCGTCCGGAAGACCTCCTCGCCGGCGGCGGCGACCCGGATCGCGGCAAGGAGGTCGTCGGCGGCCCTCTGCTTCGAGACGAAGCCGATCGCGCCCGCGGCCGCGGCCCCCTCTACGACCTGCGGATCCATCAGCGCCGTCAGGACGATCACCCGAGCCCCCGGGCTCGATGCCAGGACCTCCCGCGTCGCCGCGATGCCGTTCATCCCCGGCAGGTCGACGTCCATCAGCACCACGTCGGGCCGGCGCAGGCGCACGATCTCGAGAGCCGACTCGGCGTCCGGCGCCACGGCCAGCAGCTCGATGTCGCGCTCGGTCTTGAGGAGGACCCCTAGCGCCTCGGCGAACACCTGGTGATCGTCGACGATCACCAGACGTATCGACCTCACGACGTCTCCGCCGCTTCCCGAGGTAGGGCGAACAGGACGACGGCTCCACCTTCGTCCCCGTCCTCGATCCAGACGCGACCCCCGTGCGCTTCCACGACCGATCGCACGATGTGGAGCCCGATGCCCGAGCCCGGGGCGCCGTTCGCGTTCGGCAACCGGACGAAGGGGTCGAACAGCCGCTCCGAATCCTGCTCGCCGATCCCCGATCCCGCGTCGCGAACCTCGAACACGATCTCGTCGTCCGTAGAGCGGACGGCGAGTCCGACCGGCGATCCGGCCGGCGAGAATTTCTCGGCGTTCGAGAAGAGGTTGTGGAAGACTTGCATCATCCTCCCGGTGTCACTACGCACGGTCGCGCCGGCGGCTTCCGGCTCGACATCGATCAACAGACGGTCAGCGACGTGGGTGAAGGTGTGCCGCACGTGATCGACCAGATCGTCGACGCGCTGTTCGACGAGGGTCGGGTCGACCTCGGACCGAAGCTCCTCGACCCGCGGGGCGCGTTCGACGAGGTCCCGGAGCTGTTCGGACTGATCGAGGATCGCGTTGACGGCCCGCCGCTTCGCCGCCTCGTCGAGCTTGTCCTCGCCGAGCGACAGCCCGGCCGCGAGCACCCGGATCGAAGCGACCGGATGCAGCAGCTCGTGGCTCAGCATCCGGAGTAGGTCCGCCTTCGTCCTCGCGAGCCCTTCGAGCTCCTCGACCCGCAACCGTTCCATCTCATACGCCGCCTCGAGCTCCCGGCCGCGCTCCCGTTCTCGGGTGAGGGCTCGTCGGATCTCGTCGATCAGGGCCAGGAGCAACAGCACGGACATCGCGAAGCGAAGAGCGTCGCCGCTCGACACCCGTTCGCGGAACGCCGTCGGGACGAGCATGTAGTGGATGTGGCTGAAGGCGGCCAGCACGAGGACGCACGCGAGCCACGTTCGGCTGCGACGATCGAGCGAGGGCTCGCGCGCGTACAGGAACGCGGCGAGCAGGAACACGCCCGTCCCGACGCAGCCGAGCACCAGGTCGGTTGCCGTGAGACCCGGCTGGACTCCAGTGAACGTAGCGCCCGACGAGCCGCTCGTGGTCAACGCCGGCAGCGACCCGCGCCCCAACCAGATCAGGACCTCCAAGGCACCGAGGACTGCGAGCGCCGCGACCGCGACGGCCCCGTACACCGGCCGCGGGGACGCCTGGGACTCGCCGCGGCGGGCTGCGACCGCGCCCATCAACAACAACACTCCCGTCTCGAGACGCGCCGCCGTCCAGAGGTAGCTGGCCGTCTCGGCGTCGATCCGATCCGGTGGCACGGCGACCCCCACGACGATCCGGCTCGCGGCGATCACGAGGAACGCGACGGAGACGTACAGCCAGACGCGTTCCCCGCCGAGGACGAATCGGACGTACCCGATCCCGGCCGTCAACCCGGCTGCAACGGCTCCTGCGGCCTCGAGCGCAGGGCGAAGGTTCTCGGCTTCGACCTGGAACCGGAGGCCGGGAGCGAGGACGATCCCGACCGTCGCGACAGCGAGGACGGCCGAGAAGGCAGCGGCGACCGTGACCGGCGTGAGCTTCTGACCGCCCGCGGCATCGGACCCCCGGGACACCGAAGCGTCACCCTCCCGACTCCTCGACGAATTCGCTTCGTGGTTCTTCTAGCAGGAAACCTTCCAACGCGCTACAGCGATTTGGCTAGTCCTCAGGCAACGGATACCCGTTCGCTGGTATGCGGAACCGAGCCTGAGATGAGGATGTACTTAGGTTGCCAGGTTGCCGCTACGCCTCCGCGGCGACGACCGACTGCGTTCCCTTCGGCCTCGACGGATCGATCCGGACGCTCGGGCCCATCGTCGACGAGACCGCGAGCGACTTGATGTACCGGCCCTTCGCCGACGCCGGTTTCGCCTTCAGGACCTCGTCCACGACGACCAGATAGTTCTCGAGGAGGTTTCCCTCCTCGAACGACTTCTTGCCGATGATCAGATGGACGTTCCCGGTGCGGTCGGCCCGGTACTCGACCTTCCCGCCCTTGATGTCCGCGACCGCCTTGGCGATATCGTTCGTGACCGTCCCGGTCTTCGGGTTCGGCATCAGGCCTCGCGGACCGAGGACCCGGCCCGCCTTCCCGACGGACGCCATCATCTCGGGCGTGGCGACGGCCGCGTCGAAGTCGATCACGCCCTTCTGGACCTCCTCGACGAGCTCCTCGCCGCCGACCACGTCGGCGCCTGCATCGCGGGCCTCCCGGGCCTTCTCCCCCGCCGCGAACACGGCGACGCGCACCGTCTTCCCGGTCCCGTGCGGGAGCGCGACGGTCCCCCGCAGGGCCTGCTCGTTCTTCCGCGTGTCGATCCCCAGCCGGAACGCGACCTCGACCGTCTCGTCGAACTTCGCATCTGGTTGCGCCTTCAGGATCTTGATCGCCTCCGAGGGCGGGTACTCCTGGCTCCGGTCGAAGGCCTCCTCCGCCTGGCGGTAGCGCTTCCCGGGCTTCGAGCTCACGACGCCACCTCCACGCCCATGCTCCGCGCGGTGCCCTCGATGATCCGCATCGCGTTGTCGATGTCGTTCGCGTTCAGGTCGACCATCTTCCGCTCCGCGATGTCGCGGACCTGATCACGGGAGAGCCTGGCGACCTTCTCGCGGTTGGGCTCGCCGGAGCCCTTCTCGATCCCCGCCGCCTTGCGGATCAGCTCGGCCGCCGGCGGCTGCTTCAGCACGAACGAGAACGAGCGATCCTCGAAGATCGTGAGCTCGACGGGGATGATCTGTCCCGAGTACTGCTGCGTCGCGTCGTTGTACTGCTTGCAGAACTCCATGATGTTGACGCCGTGCTGGCCGAGCGCCGTTCCTACCGGCGGTGCCGGGGTGGCCTGCCCGGCCGTGATCTGGAGCTTCGCGACCGCGAGCACCTTCTTCTTGGGAGCCATCGGCTTCACCTCCTGCGGTCCGAACGGCCTCTCGGCCTCCCGCGACTAAGGGATCAGGCCTTCGACACCTGATCGAAGGACAGCTCGACCGGCGTCTCCCGGTCGAAGATGTTGACCAGGACCTTCAGCTTGGCCTGGTCGGGGTTGATCTCGTTGATCGTGCCGTTGAAGTCGGCGAACGGCCCCGACGTGATCCGCACGACGTCGCCTTCCGCGTAGCCGAGGCGCACCTGCGGGCGGACCTCCTCCTTCTTGACGGCGAGGATCTTCTCCACCTCGTGCTTCGACAGGGGCGTGGGCTTCGTGCCCGTCCCGGCCGAGACGAACCCGGTGACGCCGGGGGTGTTCCGCACGACGTACCAGGAGTCGTTGTCATAGACCATGCGGACGAGGAGGTAGCCGGGGAACTGCTTCTTCTTCACGACCTGCTTCTTGCCCGACTTGATCTCCATGACGTCTTCCATCGGGATGTGGACGCCGAAGATCTTCCCTTCCATCTGCATCGTGTGGATCCGCGACTCGAGGTTCGCCTTGACCTTGTTCTCGTAGCCCGAGTAGGTGTGCACGACGTACCAGTCGCCGTGACCCCGGAACGGGTCGTCCGGGACCGTCTCCACCGGCTCGGGCTCGGCTTCCGGTTCCGGCTCCAGCTCGGCAGCGTCTTCGACCACGGCGTCTTCGACCGCGGCCTCCTCCTCCACCGGCGCCTCGTCGGCGACGGCCTCGAGCTGCTCCTCGGTCTCGACCGTCATCGACGTCGGCTCCTCCGGCTCGAAGGCCTCGGACTCGAACGCCTCTGCGCTCGCCTCCGGCTCGACGGTCTCCGGCTGCGGCTCGGCGGGCTCGGGATCCGGTTCGACGGGCTCCGCCTCTGGCTCTGCGGGGACCGGCTCCACGACCTCGGCCTCGACGGGCTCGGCGTGCTCCTCCGACGTCTCGTGTTCGGTCTCGTTCAATTCCCCGGTCCTCATCAGTCGCCGCCGAGCACGTCGAACACGAACCGCGTGAAGAGGGAGTCGAGCCCGAACACGAACGCGGTCAAGACCGTGATCGTCACGAGCACCACGATCGAGTAGGAGATGAGCTCACGGCGGGTCGGCCACTGGACCTTGGTGAGCTCCTGACGCACCTCCCTCAGGAACTGGCGCGCGCCGGTGCGCTTGCGCTTCTCCTGGGTCGCGGCCTTCCGGGTGGCGGCGGACGGCGTGGAAGCGGCGCGGCCGGTGCCCGCGCGCTTCTGCGCGCGCTCCTGGCGCTCCTGCATCCGCTTCATCTCTCGATTCATGGGCGCTCCTCGCAGGGGCGGAGGGACTCGAACCCCCAACCGCCGGTTTTGGAGACCGGTGCTCTACCAAATTGAGCTACGCCCCTGGGCTCCGGGCCCCCCGGCGTGAGGCGGGACGTTCGGAGACCTCAGTATAGGGTCGCCTCTTTGGCCCGGCAAAGGAAGCACCGCGGGACCTGCGTGTTCGGCCGTCCCCACCCTCCGGAGGCCCGGAAACCGCCCCAGGGGATTTCGGTCGCGCTTACCTGGGTTGCGCGTGCTCCTGCCATATCCTTCGCGAAAGACGTGCCGCAGCGGCCCCGGATCGCGAGGCACACGCAATGAACGAACAGCGCACCGCACGGCCGGCGGGAGCCGGTGCTCGTCGGCGTTCCCCCCTGTTCACCCGACCGGCGGAGTCGGAGCCGACGGTCCTGTCCCCCGTCGAGGAACAGATCGCGAACGCGTTGACGAACGCCGTCGACGAGCGGATCGAGGAGGGACTCCAGGTCCTCGAGGACCAGGCGACGCTCCTGATGCGCGAAGTCGCCGGCGAGCTCTGGCGATCGTCGTCGAAGGACGTCCGTCCCGAGCAGGAACGGATCGTGAGCCTCCTGTCGCGAGATCAGGCGATCCGAAGCCTGATCGCCTCGAGCGACGAGCGGTTCCAGGCGCTCTCGACCCGGGCCGCCCGCGTCGAGGACTCGATGAAGGACCTCACGGACTCCGGCCGGGCGACGCGAGAGGCGATGGAGTCCTCCGCCGCCTCGATCCGGGAGATCGCGGACTCCCCCACGCTCCACGGCGTGGAAGGCGTCCGGCTCCAGCTCGAGCAAGTCGAGCGCCACATCGCCGAGACGTTCACGAACCTCGACGAGCGCGACCGGATGCTCACCGACGCGATCTTGATCCAGGTCCGTGAGCACGGTGAACTCGTGGCGCGGGAGACCGCTCGCGTCGTCGAGGCGATGCAGAACTACGTCCAGGGCGGCGCCGAAGCGGTCGGGCGATTGGCCCAGCGCGTCGAGGAGCACGCCGAGTCGTTCGCCACCCAGGACGACGACATCGCGACGAACGTCGGTGTGACGGTGCGCGAGGAGGTCCGGTCGATCGGGCAGCAGCTGGAGCTGATGGCCGAGAGCATGGGGATCAGCTCGCGGGACCAGGTCGCGCTCAAGACGGCGATGGAGCGCTTCATCGACGCGCGGGTCCGCGGTCTGGCCGAGCTGATCCGGAGCGACTCGCACGCCCTCCGACGGATGATCGAGGAGCGGACCGTCGAGCAGGAGCGCCAGATCCGCGAGATCGTCGAGGAGCGGATGATCCTGGTCGGAGAGGCGCTCGTCGACCGGACGGCCGAGGCGACCGAAACGGCGATCGCGTCGGCGATGGGCGAGACCGTCGAGCGGATGAACGCCTCGATGGGCTCGATCGAAGGGATCGACAGGATGCTCGCCGAGCAGCAGCAGGCGTTGGAGGAGCGGATGCGGACCCACGTGGACGACCGCGTCACGGGGATCGCGAAGCTCGTGCGGTCGGACAACCAGGCCCTCGCGAACCGGTTCGCCACCGCCGGCCCGGCCAACGACGACGCGGAGCTGCTGCGGCAGACCCTCCGGTCGATCAAGGAGCTGCACGCCGGCCTCGCGAACGACGTCCTGAGCTCCGTGGACCGTCGCTTCCAGGCGATGTCGGATCAGCTGCACAAGGAGTCCCAGTCGACGGCGGAGGCGATGCTGACGCTCGCCGAGCGCCTGAGCGACAAGATCGACCGGGTCACGGTCGCGGTGGACGAGGGCTACGGCAACGAGGTCCAGATCGTGGTGGACCGGATGAGCGAGGCGATCCAGGCGATGTCGGGTCGGACCCAGCGCCGCGACCAGGGCCAGATCGGCGCCTGACCTCAGGCGTCCAGCAGCACCTCGGCCTCGCTACGCTTGACCGGCCACGCCGTCTCGCCGTCGCGCTCGACCGAGACCCAGCACTCGAGCAGCGCGAGCCCGCGATCGACGTCGATCGCCTTCACGCGGCCGCCGGCCACGATCTCCTCGCCGACGAAGACCGGCGCGCGGAACTGCGCGGTGAGACGCCGGATCCGCTCGGGCCCGCCTGCCCACCGGGAGACGCACGCCGAGAGGTGGCCCATCGTGAACATCCCGTGCGCGACGATCGTCGGGAACCCCGCCGCGCGGGCGACGCTCTCGTCCTGGTGGAGCGGGTTGCGGTCCCCGCCAGCCTCGGCGTACGCGAGGACGTCTTCCCGCGTCACGACCCGCGAGAGCGACGGGATGTCCGCACGCACCTCCACGTCGCGGAGGGACGGCATCAGTCGGCCGCCTGCTCGATCAGCGTGGATCGGGCGGTGCACACCACGACCCCGTCGACGTCCAGCAGCTCGGTCGCCAGCAGGAGGAACCCGTTCCCGCCCATCTCCCTGATCGACTCGATCTTGCTCCTGATCGTGAGCCGCTCGCCCTCCTTCAGGGGCCGGGCGAACTCGTATCCCTGGCTCCCGTGGAGGACCCGGGTGAAGTCGAGCTCGAGTTCCGGGTCGGCGACGACGTCGGGGATCACGGTGAACTCCGCCGTGGTCGCGAACGTCGCCGGCACGCCCCTGACCTCGTCGAACACGGCACGGAACGCGGCCACGCGCTCAGGATCGACGGTGAACGGTACCTCGGGGTAGACCTTCCCGGCCGCGGCGACGTTCATCGGCCGGGCATCCTATCGGCCGTCGGGCATCCGTCGTCCCTCGGTCGGGGGACTTAGGAAATCCACCCATGGAGGTACGTGATTCCTACGTCAAGCGTGCCTACGATGCCGCTGCATGGCTGCCGAGGCCAGATCCAAGGACCGCAAGGCATCTGGGCCGATCGAGGGGGACATCCGGGTCGTCATCGCCGACGACCACCGATCCTTCGGCGAGGCCCTCCAGATCGCGTTGGACAGCGAGGACGACCTGACGGTGATCGAGGTCGTGACCGACGGTGAGGCCGCGATCGAATCAGCCGAGGCGAAGCATCCGGACGTCGTGCTGATGGACGTCCAGATGCCGGGCGTCGACGGGCTGGAGGCCACCCGGCGGATCCACCGGGCCGCCTCCGGGACCAAGGTGATCCTGCTCTCGGGCCACGACGACGACATCGCCCTCGCTCGCGCCGTGGAGGCGGGAGCGCGCGGCTACCTGAGGAAGACCCAGACCGTCTCCGACCTCGCCGAGGCGATCCGGCGTGCGTACCGGGGTGAGCCCCTCCACGCCGTGGCCGACGTCGAGCTCTCGCTCGCGCGCTTCCGGATGCAGCGCCGGACCGAAGGCGAGCTCGCCCAGCGGGTGGAGCGCCTGACGCCCCGTGAGCTCGAGATCCTCCAGCGGGTCGCGGCGGGAGAGGCCTCTTCGGACATCGCGGATGAGCTCGGCATGAGCCGGCACACCCTCCGGACGCACATCCAGAACGTCCTCACCAAGCTGGGCGTTCACTCCAAGACGGACGCCGTGGTGGCGGCGATCCGGTTCGGCAAGGTCAAGACGACGAACGGATCGACTCCGCAGACCGACGCGGACGCCTCCTGACCGACCTCGCCGCTAGCGCGTCTCGCGGTGCAGCGTGTGCGACCGGCACCATCGGCAGTACTTCTTGAGCTCGATCCGGTCCCGGTCGTTCACGCGGTTCTTCACCGTGTTGTAGTTGCGCCGCTTGCAGTTGGAGCAGGCGAGCGTGATCTTCGGTCGGTTGCCTTCCTTCTTGGCCATCGCCCGCCTACTTCACGACCTTCGTGACACGACCGGCGCCGACGGTCCGGCCGCCCTCGCGGATCGCGAACCGCAGGCCTTCCTCCATCGCGATCGGCGCGATCATGTCGACCTTCATCTCGACGTTATCGCCGGGCATCACCATCTCCACGCCCTCCGGCAGGTGCGCCTGGCCCGTGACGTCCGTCGTCCGGAAGTAGAACTGGGGCCGGTAGCCGTCGAAGAACGGCGTGTGCCGGCCGCCCTCCTCCTTGGACAGGATGTAGACCTGGGCCTCGAACTCCGTGTGGGGCGTGATCGAGCCCGGCGCCGCCAGGACCTGGCCGCGCTCCACGTCCTCCTTGTCGATCCCGCGGAGCAACACCCCGACGTTGTCGCCCGCTTGGATCTCGTCGAGAAGCTTCCGGAACATCTCGAGGTCGGTGGCGATCGTCTTGCGCGTGTCCTTGATCCCGACGATCTCGATCTCGCTCATCTTGTTGAGCTGCCCGCGCTCGACGCGGCCGGTGACGACGGTCCCCCGGCCGGTGATCGAGAAGACGTCCTCGATCGGCATCAGGAACGGCTTGTCGGTGTCGCGCGTCGGCTCCGGGATGTAGGCGTCGCACGCGGCCATCAGCTCGTCGATCTTGCCGTTCCACTCCTCGTCGCCCTCCAGCGCCTTCAGCGCGGAGATCTGCACGACCGGGACGTCGTCGCCCGGGAACTCGTACGAGGTGAGGAGCTCACGGACCTCGAGCTCGACCAGGTCCAGGAGCTCGGGGTCGTCCACCATGTCGCACTTGTTCAGCGCGACGACGATCGAGGGGACGCCGACCTGGCGGGCGAGCAGCACGTGCTCCCGCGTCTGCGGCATCGGACCGTCGGCGGCGGAGACCACGAGGATCGCCCCGTCCATCTGGGCGGCGCCGGTGATCATGTTCTTCACGTAGTCCGCGTGGCCCGGGCAGTCGACGTGCGCGTAGTGGCGCGTGTCGGTCTCGTACTCGACGTGGGCGATCGCGATCGTGATGCCGCGCTCGCGCTCCTCCGGAGCCTTATCGATCTGGTCGAACGGCGTGAAGTCCGCCATGCCCTTCTCGGCCTGGCGCTTCGTGATCGCGGCGGTGAGCGTCGTCTTGCCGTGGTCGATGTGACCGATCGTGCCGATGTTGACATGCGGCTTCGTGCGCTCGAACTTCTTCTTGCCCATGGGTCCCGGTCTCCTCCGAGGATGGTTCCGATCCGGCTCGTAGCGGGGGGCGGGATCGAACCGCCGACACAGCGATTATGAGCCGCTTGCTCTACCACTGAGCTACCCCGCCCGGCGGTCGGCCAGTCTACCTGCGAGAACTGGCTGCGGCACGAGCGGCTGGCGATCGAGGCGGTCCGCTGTCCGCCCGCCCGACATCGGGAACTTGCTCCCGGGATCGAGGCCGGCCTAGGCTGGGCCGTGGCTCGGACGCGGTCCCCGCGTGCGCGAAGCGCCGCCATCCTCTCGTTCATGCTGCTCGGGTCGGTCGCGTGCCAACACGAGCGTGCCGAGGCCCCCGTCGCCCGATCGGCGCCGCGGCGGGCGCCCGCGGTGGACCGGCTGCCGAGCGTCCTGCTCCTCGAGTCCGACCGGCCGACACAGCCCAGGTACACGAGGCTCCACGACCCGCAGCGTCCATGGGTGCGTGTCACCACGGTGGTCGTCGCGCCGGCCGGCGCCATCTCGGACGGCCTGGTCGTGGCAGCGCTTCCCCCCGCCGCGACGGCGTTCGACGGCCCGACCGGTCGGAGTCCGCCCTCGACGGCCGACGACTGAGTCCCCGCTGCCTACGGGCGGCGGGCGTCGATCGATCGAGGAGAGACCGATGACGACTGGTGACATCGTGCGGGACCGGGCGCTCGAGCTCGCGCGGTCCGGCACGGAACGGGAGCCGGCCGTTGCGCAGCTATCCGATGCGTGCGGCGGCAGACGCGTGGCGGCCGTCCGGGCGCGCCAACAGCTGGTGGCGATGCTCGACGGCGGCCAGGACCACGACGCCCAGACCGCGATCGAGCTGCTGGACGACCTGCTGGGACGACTCCCGGCCTGAACGCGGCTGTTCGGATGATGGCTCGCGGCGAGCCCGCGGGCCGGTTCGACGTGGAGCCGGAGAGGGGAATCGAACCCCTGACCTCCTCCTTACCATGGAGGCGCTCTGCCGACTGAGCTACTCCGGCGGCAGGGGCGATGATAGCAACGGGTTCCCGTCGGCCCGTGGCAGCATGGGGAGATGTTGCCTCAGGTCATCGCCACCGTCATCGTCGTCATCGCTCTCGGCTCGTGCGGGGATGCGACGGCGGAGGACGCCAGCTCCCCTCCCCCGACGTCCACGGTGACCTTCGGCGCGAGCAGAGCAGAGCTCGCCGTCGCCGTCGCGGACGACGACGACGAACGTCGACGGGGACTGATGGACGTCGAGCAGCTGCCAGACGATGAGGGGATGGCCTTCGTCTTCGACGAACCCGTCTCCGGGACGTTCTGGATGAAGAACACGCTGATCCCGCTCTCGATCGCGTTCGTGGGCGAGGACGGGAACGTGGTCGGCGTCCTCGACATGGAGCCCTGCGAGGCCGACCCCTGCCCCCGGTACGGCGTCGACGATCCCTACGTGATGGCGATCGAGGCGAACCGAGGATGGTTCGAGGACAACGGCGTGGGCGTGGGCGACCGTGCCGAGCTGGAGTCGGGCGGCCTCTATGGATGACTGTCTGCTCTGCTCGGCCGACCGGGTGACGCCATGGCTCCATGAGGACGAGGAATGCTGGGTGGCGGAGTGCCTCGTGTGCCGCACGCCGATGGTCGTGTGGCGGACCCACGGCCTTCCCGACGCCGCCCTCGAGACGGCGCTCCTCGCCAGGCTCGAGCGGATCGCCGGCGACCGCTACGGTTCCGACGGGTACTGGATCGACGGCGAGCGACGACGGATCCCCGACCACTGGCACGCGCACGCGCGCCCGGCCGGCGGCTTCTTCGACCCGGCCAGCGACCTCTACGGGATCATCGAGTAGACCGGCTCAGAGGCCGGCGAGGATCTTCGCCTTCTGCGCCTCGAACTCCGCCTCCGTCAGCACGCCGGAGGCCTTGAGCTCGCCGAGCTCCTTCAGTCGCTCGAGCGTGTCGTCCTGGGCGGGGGGCGGCGGTGCCGCCTGCTCCGCGGCGTACTGGTCGGCGGCCGCCTGGTCTTGCCAGCGGTTCGCCTGACGACGGGAGACGCGGTTGGACACGGCCGTCGCCGTGCCGGCGACCACCGCGGTCCTCCCGACTGCGCGCAATAGACCCGGCATGTCTCGCTCCTTCCTCGGTCGATCCGGCTACGACTCCCCGGCCTCGAGCTCGTCGAGCGCGGAGATGATGGCGTTCACGGGGATCCTGCCCCCACCCACCAGCTGTGCTCCCCCGCGCCGAAGGGCGGTCGCGAAGGGCGCCGCCCACGTGTTCTCGTAGACGAGCAGCGCGGCCGAGCACCCCGGCTCGATCGCGTTCCCGGCCTCCTTCCGGTCGTCCTCGCCCAGCAAGCCGGACGAGGCGCCCTCGAAGACCGTCAGGTGTGGATCGCCGTCGGCGGCGAAGTCCTGCAGGTCGAGACCGACGATCGTGCCGTCCATCTCCTTCTTAACGAACGTCAGGTCGAGGACGCGGATCAGGCCGCGGTCCACGAGGTCCACGAGGAGCGGGAACGCCTCGCCGGTCGGCTGCTTGTCCGCTGGCCATTCGACGACGATGAAGTCGATCGGGCCGAGCTCGACATCCGTGTCACTCACGACTGCCTCCCTTCGGACGCCCACCTCGGCGTCAGAGCGCGCATCATACTGCCGCCGCCCCGGGGACGGAGTGCCGCCGCAGGCGTGGGCCGAGGGAGGGTTACATCGCTGTCGACGATGGTGTGGACGGACCGGCCGTGACCGTCATGTCGTCCCACCGGTTGTAGCGCTCGATCTCGTACGTCCGATTGGCGGCGAACTGGAACGCCATCCCCATCGCCGCGACCACGGCGAAGAGCAGGAAGTAGAGCGGGTGATCGTCCAGCACCTCCTGCATCCCGTTCTCGGCGATCTGTTCCTGCGTCAAGGACGTGAACAGGAACAGAAGGGTGGCCACGATCGCTCCCGCGCCCAGGAGCGCGGTCGCGACGATGACCACGACCTTCTGCAGGTTCAGCACGACGGCCCCGACGGCGAAGATCAGACCGACCAGCACGCCGATGATCCAGACGAGCACGTCGAGGTCCGCATCGAACAGCCCGAAGAACGCGGCGACGAGCCCGTAGCCGAGGGAGCCGGAGACCAGGGCGACCGCGAAGATCCAGAAGAGATACGAGAGCAACCCGAAGAGCAAGCCCGCGAAGAACCCCACGACCCAGCTCGTGGTGGTCGACAGGAACCCCTCGCCGAACAAGGCCTGGACGGAGTGCGCGCCGAACGACAGGCCGAAGAAGAACCCGTAGATCGGCAGGAGCACCAGGAACAGGCGGTACCCGCCGAAGGCGATCACGCCACCCAGGAACAGCAGCAGGGCCCCGGCGACGACGTTCCCGAGGATCGATCCTTCCATGAGAGCTCTCCCCCTCCGGAGCGGCCGGCGCCGCTCTTCTCAAGTGCGACCTCCGAATCGTGACACCGGGAACGACCCGGGGCCAGCATCTCGGGAGGTCGGTTCCGGGGAAGGACGACGCTGTGAGCATGGCGGTCACGTGGTCGTCGAGGTCTGTGCGAGACTCCGGGCGTCCGCGCGAGGGAAGGGCTCGCCGTGTCGAAGCAGCTCCTGAACGAGAAGACGTTCGAGGCCCCTGCGGTCTCCGTCTTCACCCAGGGGAAACCGGTCACACGCAGGATGACCTACGCCGGCAGCGCGGCGCGATCCCTCCTGCTGATCGCGATCACGATCGCCTTCGCGATGCTGGGGTGGCGATCGGCGGCCGACGTCGTCGCCGCGTCAGGACTGTGGTTCTTCCTGGGCTACATCCTGTTGATCGCGCTGTCGGTCGCGGCGGCGGCCAACCCTCGGCTCGCGCCGGTCGCCGGGCTCCTGTACGCGGTGCTGATGGGCCTGTGGATGGGCGCGATCTCCCGGATCTACGAGGCCTACTACGACGGCGTCGTGGGCCAGGCGCTGTTGGCCTCCGTGGCCACGTTCATCGCCTGCTTGCTCCTCTACATGTTCCGGGTCGTGCACGTCACGGGGCGGTTCGTTCGCGTCGTGATCATCGCGACGCTCGGCGTGGCGATCATGTACTTCGCCGGATGGATCTTCTCGCTGTTCGGGGTCGATCTCCTGTTCTGGACGCGTCCGACGTCGGTCGGGATCGTCGTAGGGATCCTCGTGTGCATCGTCGCGGCGCTGAACCTGATCCTGGACTTCGCGGTGATCGAGACCGGGGTGAACGCCGGGGCGCCGGCGGCGATGTCGTGGTTCGCCGCGTTCGGGTTGCTCACGACGCTCGTGTGGCTCTACATCGAGATCCTGTACCTGCTGGTCAGGATCAGAGCCGTGTCCCAGTAGCGCTCGAACGTCGTCCGAGAGCGGCCGTCGGAGGGTCGGGCTAGCCTGTCGGCCTCGAGCTGCACACGGGAGGCGAGCGATGGCGTTCCGAGGCTGGAAGGTGGAGGCGCTCGAGTTCTTCGAGGGCCTCGAGGCCGACAACTCCAAGTCGTACTGGCAGGCCCACAAGGACGTGTACGACGACATCGTCCGGGCCCCGATGGAGGAGCTCCTCGAGGAGCTGGAGCCGGACTTCGGTGACGGCCGGATCTTCCGCCCCTACCGCGACGTCCGGTTCAGCAAGGACAAGTCGCCGTACAAGACCGCGATCGGCGCCACGATCGGGGACGGGTACGTTCACCTCGACGCGAGAGGCCTGGCGGCCGGCAGCGGGATGTGGCAGATGGCGCCGGACCAGCTCGAGCGGTACCGGGCGGCCGTCGCCGACGATCGCTCGGGGACGACGGTCGAGGAGATCGTGTCCGCCGCGAGGGCGAAGGGCCTGGACGTCTCCGGCCACGACGAGCTGAAGACCGCGCCCAAGGGCTACCCGAAGGATCATCCTCGGATCGAGCTCCTGCGCTACAAGGGCCTCACCACGTGGCGGGAGTGGCCGGCGGGCGCCTGGCTGGGGACCAACAAGGCCAAGGATCGGGTCGTCGAGTTCTTCGGCGACTCGAAGCCGCTCGTCGGGTGGCTCCGCGAGCACGTCGGGTCGTCGACGATGCCGGAGCGCGGTCGCCGCTGAGGCAGCCCAGGACCGAGCCCTAAGCGGGCGGTGGCGTCGGGTCCTCGGGAGGACCCGTCGGGCCCCGATCCGGGGCGTCGTCCGCGCCGGCTCCGTTCAACGACCTGGATCGGATCACGTACGCGGCGACGACGCCGATCACGACGAGCGCAAGCAGGATCCACGGCCACAGAGGGGTCGACGAGTCTGCCGCCGGGACGGGTGTGCCCGTAAAGGTGGACGTTTCCGAAACGGGTGCAGTCGTCGTCGACGGGGCGGATGTCGTCGAGGTGGTCGGCGATCCGACGGGGGTGGTCTCTGTCTGCGTCGGCGACGCGGGCGGGGTCGGCGACGGGGACGGCTCGCCCGTGGGCGAGGCGGTCCTGGAGGGACTGGGTGTCGGGGTGGGGGTGGGGGTCGTGGGCGCCTCGGACGTCGTGGGGGATGGCGCCTCCGTCCGTGTGCGCGACGGGGTCGGATCGAGATCGTGCGTGACGGGCTGGGGATCGAGACCGTCCGTGAGGGGTCGGGGAGGTTGGCACCGCCTTCGCAGGAGGCACCGAGGACGGCCAGCAGCGCGACCGCGACCGTCATCCGCGAGACCCACCGCCTCACGAGAACGCTGTGGCGCTGCGGTTCTCTGCGCCGGTCATCCCATCAGCATGCCTTCGCCGCTCGAGGGCGCCGGGTCCGGGAGCTTCCGCATCCTGAACCCATTCGCGAGCCCGAGGAGCGCGGCGATCAGGGGGACGAGCAGCGCGACCTGGAGGGCGAGCGGTCGCGTCTCCGCGTTGATCCGAACGATCTCGTCCTGGATCTCCTCGGGCTCGTCCGCGGTCAGCTCCTCGAGCTGCGTGGTGCTCATCACCTGTGCATCCCGCTCGAGCGACTCGGCGACCTGCTCCTTGTCGGCCGCCGGGAGCACGGCGCTGTCGTTCGCCTTCGAGGTGAACGTCAGCGAGAGCGTCGCGAGCATGATCGCGCCCGCGAACGCGAGCCCGAAGGACAGACCGAACGACCCCCCCGCCGAGTTCACGCCCGCGGCCTCGCTGACCCGTTCCTCCGTGATCGGCGAGAGCGTGTAGTTGTTCAGCTGGGAGACCAGCAGCCCGAGACCCGCTCCGGCGATCACCAGCGGGACGAGGAGGGACCAGCCGGTGTCCGCTCGGGGGACGATCACGATCACGAGCGCGACGCCCAGCGCGAGGAGGGCGAACCCGGTCAGGATCAACGTGCTGGGTCGCCGGCCGCCGGCCCGTTTCCCGGCGAGGAGCGCGATCGCGAACATCGTGAGCGACAGCGGCGCGATCGAGAGCCCCGTCTTCATCGCGCTGTACTCGAGGACCATCTGCAGGAAGATCGGGAGGGCGATCATCATGCCGCCCAGCGCGATCTGCTGCAGCGTCTGCCCGGAGATCCCGTATCGGAACATCTTGGACCGGAACAGCTCCGGATCGAGCAGCGTGACCCGTTCCATCCGCTTTCGCCGGACCAGCCACCAGCCGAGCAGCGCGAGCGCGATCACGCCGACGCCGATCAGGGCGCCGACGGATCCTCCGCCCTCCTGCCACACGAGGATCCCGAGCACGATCCCGCCCATCCCGATCACGGACATCACGGCGCCGAGCCAGTCGACGCCGCGGGAACCCGTGTACGGGACGTCCCGGACGCGCCCCCGGCCGGCGAGGACGACCGCGATGATCACCGCTTCGAGGAGGAAGGCGATCCGCCAGTCGAGGAACGTGGTGATGAATCCCCCGATCAGCGGTCCGACCGCCGCCGCGATCGCGGCCGACGCGCCGACGAGGGCGTAGACCCTCTTCTGCGCCGCGCCGGAGAAGTTCCCGTGGATCAGCGACTGCATCGAGGGCAGCAGGAGCGAGGCGCCGATGCCGCCGAAGATCGCCCAGAAGATGATGATCGCGACCACGTCCTGCGCGAGCGTCATCGCGATCGCGCCGATCGCGTAGCCGAGGAGACCCAAGGTGTACGCGAGCTTGCGGCCGATCAGATCTCCCACCTTGCTGCTGATCAGGATGAAGGCCGCGGAGACGAGAGCCTCCAGCGCGATCGCCGCCTGGACATCGCTCACCGTCGTGTCGAGGTCCCGCACCACCGACGAGATCGACACGTTCATGATCGACGTGTCCACGACGAGCACGAACATCGCCATCGCGAGCAGGATCGCGAGCCGGCGGTCCATCGGAGCCTCCGGCACCGTCTCCGGCGCGGTGGTCTCGCTCATCCCTACCTCCCCAGGACAGCTCGCCGACGATCCGCCGATGGACCGGCCGAGCCCAACGCGGAGCATCGCATCTCCGAGGGGCAACGTGGTGGACCCGTCCCCGGAGGGCGTCGACTCAGTCGGCCCAACGGACGACGATCGCGCCCTCGACGCCCGGGAGTGGCATCGACGCCGCCTCCGACTCGACGGCGTTCCGCGCCGCGCGGGAGAGGCGGCCCCATGTCTCGACCTCGACGATCTCCCGTGCGCGTCGCCACGTCCCGACGATCTCCCCCTCGACGAGGACCGCGCCGGGCCACACCCGAGGGGTCCCACAGCGCGCGGCGCCGGTCGACGTCGGGGACCAGGAGTTCACGGTCCGCTCCCTGCAGCAGGAAGTAGGCGTCGCCGCTCGGGAGGAGGCGGGCGGCCGCCGGCGGCCGCGGGGGCTCCCGGAACGTGCGCTCGTCGTGCGTGAGGATCCACGCCTCGCCGACGGGCGTTCGCACCGGCGTCAGGGAACGGCGGAGCGCGTCGAACGCCCGGATCCCGCCACGCTTCGCGATCCCCGCCCAGTCGGCGAAGGCCTCCGGCGTCGCGGGACAGAAGACGTGCAGGTACCGGCGCGCCAGCTCGAGGCGGGCGGGCCCAGGGTCGATCTCGGGTGGCGGGACGCTCCAGATATCCGGCTGTCGCGCGCCGTCCCATCGCATCAGGACCGTGCCGGTCGTCGCGCCGTACCGGAGCGAGTTGGGGGGCACCCCGAGCGCAGTCCCCGCTTCGCCGTAGGTCATCCTCGCTTCACCGAGGAGGGCCCGGAGGCGAGCGGCCGCGACCTCGGCTCGCGTCCGGCCGGCGGCGTCGTCCGGGAGCCGCCCCAGCGAGAAGATCGCGAGGTCGCGGGCCGCCACGACGTACGTGCTGTACCGCGGCCCCCACAACTGGACGAGCGACGGGTCCTCCCAGGTGAACGGCCCGGTCCCATGGACGCGCGCGTGGATCGACAGGAGCGCGGCTCGGGGCATGCTGTCCTGCAGGCCGGCCCATGCCACGCGACGGAGCGAGCGTCGTCCGCGCGGGAGACGTTCGTCGAGAGCGCCGACGTGGCGCCGGAACGCGAGGACCTGCGCCCGAGGGAGGCCGAGCCGGGACGCCTTGGGACCGGGCATCGGACGAGCCTAGGCGCCCTTCGAGGGATCCGGGCCGTCCCGACGCGCGCCGCGGCCGCCCCCGGGATACCCTGCTCGATCCAACGGGAAGGAGGGTCCAGATGACGGACCGGACCGGGGCGGCCGCGGGCGCCGGCGCGATCTACGGCCTGGGGATCTTCGGGGCGTGGGTCTGGTTCTTCCAACAGGCGGACACGTTCTGGGAGTTCCTGCTCGCGTTCTTCCAGGGGATCTTCTGGCCAGCGTTCATGGTCTACGAGGTCTTCCAGGCGCTCGCCTGAAGTCGTCAGCCGAAGCGGTCCGCAAGCAGGCCGTGGCGAACCCCCCGGTCGCTCACGGTCAGCGAGTCCTGCCCCAGCTTCTCCATCACGATCCGCACGATGCAGGCGCCCGCGAGGATCACCTCGGCCCGCTTCGGCTGGAGACCGGGGATCGCGCGACGCGCCTCCGCCTCGCGCGATCGGTACCGCTCGATCTGGCGGTCGACCTCTGCCCGCTCCAGGGCCGCGCCCTGGACCCGGTCGGCGTCGTACGTCGAGAGCTCCAGCATCACCGCGGTCATGTTCGTGATCGCGCCTCCCATCCCCACGAGCCCGTCCGGCGGCGGGCGACCGTCGAGCTTCGAGAGATCGGTCGCGATCACGGCGAGCGCCTCCTCCAGCACCTCCCGCTTCACCTCGCGGTCGAGGCCGAACCGCTCCGTGTAGCGCACCGCCCCGACCTCGACGCTGAAGCGCTCTCGGACCTCCGAACCGCGGCCGAACGTGAACTGTGAGCTCCCCCCACCCGTGTCGAAAACGACCAGGGAGCCTTCGACGGCCCCGAGTCCGTTCCGGACCGCCACGTACGCGAGCCTCCCCTCGTCCTCGCCGGAGATCACCTCGACGGTGACGCCGCTCCGCCGGCGGATCGTCTCGACCACGGAGTCCCGGTTGCGCGCGTTGCGCATCCCGGCCGTGCCCGCCGCGACGATCGCGCGGACGCCGTGGCGCCGCGCCTCGTCCACCATCTCGGCGATCGTCTCCGCGGTCCGTCCCGCGGCCTCGGCCGAGATCTCGCCGCTCCGCTCCATCCCCTCGCCGAGCCGCGTCATCTCGGCGCGATCGACCACGCTCCGCCAGGTCCCGGCGCCACCGCGCTCGCCGATGTGGAACTTCACGGAGTTCGTCCCTACGTCGATCACGGCGAACCGCGGTGGTTCGTCGTCGAGGAGCGCGAGGAGCCCTCGCGGGTAGCTGGTGTTGACGTAGGCGCCCAAGCCCAGGCGATCGACGGCGCGGACGACGGCCTCCGCGTCCTCCGACTCGATCGCCACGGTCTGGATCGATCCCGCGTCCGCCGTGACGTCGGTGAGCTCCCCCGTGCAGCCGTCGACGGAGAAACGCCGACGGCGCTTGTGGATCGTGACCGTGCGGATCTCGTCCCCCGCCGACGCCAGCTCCTCGAGGAGTCCTTGGAGCGAGGTCGCGTCACCCATCGAGGGCGAACCCGACACGTCGAGCGCCACCCACACCCTCCGCACGACGTCCGCGGAAAGGGGGAACGCCTCCTTGATCGTGGGCTCCCACCGTTCGAGGCCACGCTCGTCGACCTCGCGCAACACCTTGACGTCCATCAACTCGTCGCGGACCTTGACGTTGGCCCCCTCCGCCGAGCGGGAGAGGAAGTACTGCTCTTCGCTCTCCGTCGCCTCGCCCTGGGCCATGGCCCCGACGGCGTCGTCGGCCGCGCCGAAACGAGAGCCGAACGTCCGCCACTCCCAGCGCGGAACGGGCGTGCTCACGTCGCCGCTCTCACGTCGGCCCCGTGGATGACGTCCGCATCCCCGGATGGTATGAAACCTGCCCATCCGACGCCGTGTCGCGGCCGAAGGAGCCCGATGCCGACGATCCTCACGGACGACAAGCTCCAGGAGGTCCTCGGGCTGCTCCGCGGCGCGGACAGCGTGGAGCTGAAGCTCACGATCCCCGACGACGCTCGGAGCCGCGTGCTCCAGGTCCTCGGGATCGATCCCCTGGAGGCCCGGATCCGGCAGGTCTTCTTCTTCGATACGCCCGAGCTCACGCTCGATCGCGGGGGCGTCGTGGTGCGCGCCCGGCGGATCCAGGACGCGGCGGCCGACACCACGGTGAAGCTCCGGCCGGTCGTCCCCGACGAGCTCCCGAAGTCGCTGCGCAGGGATCCGGCGTTCACGGTAGAGGTCGACGCGATGCCCGGAGGCTTCGTCTGCTCGGGCTCCCTGAAGGGGGCCGCGACCAACGACGAGGTCCTCGCTGCCGCCACGGGAGGCCTCCGTCTTCGGAAGCTCCTCGGGAAGGCCCAACGCGCGCTGTTCGCGGAGCACGCGCCGGACGGTATCGCGCTGGACGACCTGGCGGTCCTGGGACCGATCAACGTCCTGAAGCTGAAGATGATCCCGAAGACCTTCGGTCGCAAGATCACGGTCGAGCTGTGGAACTATCCCGACGGGTCGAGGATCCTGGAGCTCTCGACGAAGTGCGCGCCCGCCGATGCGTTCCAGGTCGCGGCGGAGATCAGGGCGCGCGTGGCCGCCAGCGAGCTCGACCTCTCGGGGGAGCAGCAGACGAAGACCAAGGCGGCGCTCCGGTACTTCTCCAAGCAGCTGACCGAGTGACCTCAATGCGCATCTTGAACATCGCCGTCGATCGGGTCGGGACGTCGCGGGACGGCCGGAACCTGCTGATCGGCCGCGGTCGAGACATCGTGACGGGCTGGGCGATCAGCTTCGTCGTTCCGGCCGGCGAGCGTGACCGGGTTCTGCGCGAGGTGAGGGGAGGCCGGCGTCCGAAGGTCTTGGTACCCGAGGTGAACGCCCTCCCGTGGGCACCGGTCTCCGGCGTCGCGTGGGAGCGAAGGCGTCCTTCGGCCTTATGACACGATGTCGCGGGTGACCAGAAGGCGCGCCTCGGAGCAGCACCTGCGCGACCTCGTGCGGTTGCGGAGGGTGCGCGACCGGATCGACCGGGAGTACGCGCAGCCGTTGGACGTCGAGGGCCTCGCCCGCGGCGAACACATGTCGGCCGGGCACCTCAGCCGCCAGTTCCGGCTCGCGTACGGCGAGTCCCCGTACAGCTATCTGATGACCCGGCGTATCGAGCGGGCGATGGCGCTGCTGCGTCGTGGCGACCGCAGCGTCACCGAGATCTGCTTCGAGGTCGGCTCTTCGTCGCTCCGCACCTTCAGCACCCGCTTCGCCGAGCTGGTCGGGATGCCGCCCAGCGCCTATCGGCGCACCGCGACGGGCGACATGGCCGGGATCCCGCCGTGCGTGACGAAACAGGTGGCCAGACCGGTCAGGAATCGAGAAGCACCGGTCACCGCGTCACGGCTAGTGTGACCGCCATGGACATCATCATCCACTCGAGCTTCCTTCCGGAGGATGACCCCGTCGCGGCCCTGGCGTTCTATCGCGACACCCTCGGCTTCGAGGTCCGCAACGACGTCGAATACGGGGAGATGCATTGGATCACGGTCGGCCCTCCGGACCAACCCGACACGTCGATCGTCCTCCACCCGCCGGCCGTTGCCCCCGGCATCACCGACGACGAGCGGCGCACGATCACCGAGATGATGGCCAAGGGCAGGTTCGCCGGCATCAACCTGGCCACGAAGGACCTCGAAGCCGCGTTCGAGCGGCTGCAGGCGAGCGACGCGGACATCATCCAGGAGCCGATCGACCAGCCGTACGGCGTGCGCGACTGCGCCGTCCGCGACCCCGCGGGCAACCTGATCCGCATCCAGCAGTTGAGCTGAGTACTCCGGCAGGAGGTGGGAAGCGATGGCTGAGAAGAAGACGGCGAAGAAGACCACGCGGAAGCCCGCCAAGAAGGCCGCAGCGAAGGGCGAGGCGTCTAGGGGATGGACGGCCGAGGAGCGAGCCGCAGCGAAAGCGTACGCCCAAGAGCGGAAGGCTGAGGCGCGCGGCGCGAATGACGAAAAGGCCGTGCTCGAGAAGATCGGCGAGATGACGGGCTCGGATCGCACCATGGCGAAGCGGCTACACGCGATCGTCAAGGCAAGTGCGCCGGACCTCTCGCCGAAGACCTGGTACGGGATGCCCGCCTACGCCAACGGGGAAGGCAAGGTCGTCTGCTTCTTCACCCCTGCGGCGAAGTTCAAGGAACGGTACGCGACGTTCGGTTTCAACCCACAGGCGAGCCTGGACGACGGCAACATGTGGCCGACGTCCTGGGCGCTCCTGAAACTCACCCCCGCCGAAGAGAAGAAGATCGCCGCGCTCGTGAAGAAGGCGGCACGCCCTGGCGGCTCGTCGCTCTCGAGGGGATGACCACAGCCTCCAGGACGCGGTCGCCTGCACCGCACGACGCTGACAGCCACGATCTGATCCGCGTGCAGGGCGCACGCGTGAACAACCTCAAGCACGTCAGCATCGAGATCCCGAAGCGTCGGCTGACGGTCTTCACCGGCGTGTCCGGCTCGGGCAAGAGCTCATTGGTGTTCGACACGATCGCCGCGGAGTCGCAGCGGCTGATCAACGAGACGTACAGCGCGTTCGTGCAGGGCTTCATGCCGAACCTGGCCCGGCCCGAGGTCGACGTGCTCGAGGGCCTGACGACGGCGATCATCGTCGACCAGGAGCGGATGGGGGCCAACGTTCGCTCGACGGTCGGCACCGCCACCGACGCGAATGCGATGTTGCGCATCCTCTACAGCAGGCTCGGGAAGCCGTACATCGGCTCGCCGAACGCGTACTCGTTCAACGTCCCCTCGGTGCGGGGCCGCGGCGCGATCACCGTCGAGCGCGGCGCCAAGACGAAGACCGAGGAGGCGACCTTCACCCTGCTGGGCGGCATGTGCCCGCGCTGCGAGGGCAAGGGCAACGTGACCGACATCGACCTGACCCAGCTCTACGACGAGAGCAGATCGCTCGCCGAGGGCGCGATCACGGTGCCGGGCTACAACCCCGACGGTTGGCAGGTGCGGATCTTCACCGAATCGGGCTTCCTGGACCCCGACAAGCCGATCCGCCGGTACACGAAGAAGGAGCTCCGCGACTTCCTCTACGGCGAACCGACGAAGGTGAAGATCAACAACATCAATCTGACCTACGAGGGACTGATCCCGAAGATCCAGAAGTCGTTCCTGTCCAAGGACGTCGATGCGCTGCAGCCACACATCCGGGCCTTCGTGGAGCAGGCCGTCACGTTCACAACGTGCCCCGAGTGCGACGGCACCCGCCTCAGTGCGGAGGCGCGGTCGTCGAAGATCGAAGGGAAGAGCATCGCCGACGTCTGCGCGATGCAGATCAGCGACCTGGCCGAGTGGGTCCGGGGCCTCGACGAGCGGTCGGTGGCCCCGCTGCTCACCGGACTGCAGCACCTTCTGGATTCGTTCGCGGAGATCGGGCTCGGCTACCTCTCGCTCGACCGCCCATCGGGCACCCTGTCCGGAGGAGAGGCGCAGCGCACCAAGATGATCCGCCACCTCGGTTCGTCGCTCACCGACGTCACCTACGTGTTCGACGAGCCCACGATCGGCCTCCACCCTCACGACGTCCAGCGGATGAACGACCTGCTCCTTCAACTTCGCGACAAGGGCAACACGGTGCTCGTCGTGGAGCACGAGCCGGAGACGATCGCCGTGGCAGACCACGTCGTCGATCTGGGACCGGGCGCCGGGTCGGCGGGAGGCTCCGTCTGCTACGAGGGCACCGTCGAGGGGCTGCGCGGGTTCGACACCGTCACCGGGCGGCACCTCGACGACCGAGCTGCCCTCAAGGGGACCGTGCGGACGCCGACCGGCGCGCTGGAGATCCGCGGGGCGACGGCTCATAACCTGCAGAAGGTCGACGTGGACATCCCGCTCGGGGTGCTCTGCGTGATCACCGGCGTGGCGGGCTCGGGGAAGAGCTCGCTCGTGCACGGATCGATACCGGCCGGCGAGGGAGTCGTGTCGATCGACCAGGCCGCGATCCGCGGGTCACGCCGGAGCAATCCTGCGACGTACACCGGCCTGCTCGAGCCGATCCGCAAGGCGTTCGCGAAGGCCAACGGCGTGAAGCCGGCGCTGTTCAGCGCCAACTCCGAGGGGGCATGCCCTACCTGCAACGGCTCCGGCGTCATCTACACGGAACTGGGATTCATGGACACCGTCGAATCCACCTGCGAAGAGTGCGAGGGGAGGCGATTCCAGGCGTCGGTCCTGGAGTACACGCTGAGGAGCCGGAACATCGCCGACGTGCTCGCGATGTCGGTGACCGAGGCCGAGGGGTTCTTCGATGACGGCGAGGCACGCACGCCGGCGGCCCACGCGATCCTCGAACGGCTCACCGACGTCGGGCTCGGGTACCTCAGCCTCGGGCAGCCGCTCACCACGCTCTCCGGCGGCGAGCGCCAGCGGTTGAAGCTCGCCACCCACATGGCCGAGAAGGGGGGCGTCTACGTCCTTGACGAGCCGACCACCGGCCTCCACCTCGCCGACGTCGCGCAGCTGCTCGGTCTGCTCGACAGGCTCGTCGACTCCGGCAAGTCGGTCATCGTCGTCGAGCATCACCAGGGCGTCATGGCGCACGCCGACTGGATCATCGACCTCGGCCCAGGCGCCGGCCACGACGGCGGCCGAGTCGTCTTCGAGGGCACCCCCGCCGATCTCGTCGCCGCTCGCTCGACCCTCACGGGCGAGCACCTCGCGGCCTACGTGAACACCTGATGATGGCGGCGTGTTCGCGCAGGTGGGCGGTGGGGTGGATCAATCGCCGAACCAGCGGTCTAGTGGTACCCGCGCGGCGAGGGCGGAGACATCGCCGCGGTCTCGGATCGCGCCGGCCGCATCGGCGAACGCCTTGACGGCGACCCAGGTGAGGCTCCCGCCGACGCTGACCCGCTGTGCTCCTGCGTCGAAGATCTCACCGACGGATAACGGGGGCAGGGCGAGAACGTTGACGGGATTCGAGGCCGCATCGCACACCGCGCGGATCTCCTCGATGGTTCTCAGCCCAGGCGCGTACAGGACGTCGGCGCCGGCGTCCGCGAACGATGTGAGCCGCAGGATAGTGTCGGCGAGGTCGGGATTGTCGCGGATGTGGTTCTCCGCACGGGCGGTGAGCGTGAACGGGATGGCCACGTCCTGGGCGGCTTCGGCGGCACCGCGGATCCGCTCCACGGCGTGGCCGATCTCGTAGAGCTGACGGCTTTCCCGGTCGAAGTCCTCGATCGAACCGCCGACGGCCCCGGCAATGGCAACCCGCCGGATCCCTTCGGCCGCGTCCGCGGGATCCGGCCCATAGCCGTTCTCGAGATCGGCGGAGACGGGGAGATCCGTCGCGGCATCGATGGCCGCGACGTGCTGCGCCATCTGGTCGAGCGTGATCCGACCGTCGACGAGCCCGAGCGTGAAGGCGAAGCCCGAACTCGTCGTCGCGAGCGCCCTGAACCCGAGCGCCTCGAGGACGCGGGCCGACCCCACGTCCCACGGGTTCGGGATCACGAACGGCTCGCCCACGTGCATCGCTCGGAACGTGGATGCCTTCTCTTGCTGCCTATTCATCCCCGAGACGGATCACCACCTTCCCGCGCTTCCCGCTGGGGTGTGTCAGAACTCCCTGACCACATGATCCTCTAGGCGGCATCGGGTGGTCTCGAACCGCAACGTGTAGCCCGCCATCTCCCGCTTCAACAGCGGTCCGTGGGTTGGTTGGTTTGGTCCGTGGTGGTGGGGGGGTGTTCTCAAAATCCCTGACCACACGGTTCTTGGCGATCCTGGAGGACCTCCCACAGGCTAAGGAGCGTACCTCCCACAGCAAGTCAGGAGTCACGCGACGAGCCTGCCGCCCTTAGACGGCTTCCCGTTGAGCGCCCGCGACACGGGGACCCTGACCAGGCTCATCGTCCGTACCTGATCGTGACCGCTCCCGACGCCAGGACATTCCCGGCTGCGTCGAGGGCCTCGACGGTGAAGACGTACCGATGTGGGTCGTCACCGCGCGGGGGACACGGACCGCCGTACGCGTCGTCCCCGAAGCTGTTCCCCTCCTCGGTGCCGCTCGCCGGGACCGTCCCCCGGCCGACGTCCGTCGACGCTGGATCGACCCCGACGACCAGCCAGTGCGTGAAGGTGCCGCGCGGCGCATCTGGATCTCGGAGGCTGATCCGCAGCTCTGAGGCGCCCTCTGGGACGCCCAACCAGCTGAGCGGGGGCGAGACGTTGTCGCCGTCACACGTGAACTCGACGGGAAGGGTGTCGCCCTCGGAGAAAGCCGGGCTCCTGACCTCGATCATGACGCCTCCTTCGATCGGCTCGCTCGGATGAGCATCACGCGCCCACGATGCGATCGACCTCGGCAAGGGCGCGTTCGCGCCTTCTCTCTGCGCTTCGCTTTCCATCCGGGACCAGCCATTCCGCTCTACACATCCGTCAGGTAGGCGTACTCCGTGATCAACTTCGACATACGAGCGAAGACGCTAGGGCGCCTCGGCCGCCCGCTGGAGCTCAGCGACATCGATCTTGCCCATCTTGAGCATCGCCTCCATGGCGCGGCGCGCACGCTCCGGATCGGGATCTGCGACCAGCTCGTTCAGCTGGCGCGGCACGATCTGCCACGACAGCCCGAATCGGTCCTTGAGCCATCCGCACGGGCCGGGCTCGCCTCCGTCCGCCGTGAGCGCATCCCACAGC